>NZ_MIIV01000139.1:0-5312 GCF_001743015.1 Shigella sp. FC1567 | reverse complement strand
ACACTGGAGCGTCTTCTGAGCCTGCTGTCGGCCTTTGAGGTCGTGGTATGGATGACGGATGGCTGGCCGCTGTATGAATCACGCCTGAAGGGAAAGCTGCACGTTATCAGCAAGTGTTACACTCAGCGCATTGAGCGACATAATCTGAATCTGAGACAACATCTGGCAAGGCTGGGACGGAAGTCACTGTCGTTCTCAAAATCGGTGGAGCTGCATGACAAGGTCATCGGGCATTATCTGAACATAAAACACTATCAGTAAGTTGGAGTCATTACCATCATCGGCTTCTATAACGAAATCGATACGGATTAGTGTGTTACTCGTCTTCATCCTCAAAACGCGCCACGATTCGCTCGCCGGAGTGGTTGGCACGCAGCTCTTCTGCCACCAGCGCGATTGCCTGGCCGCTGCTCATCCCTTGTGCCATCAGTTCCTGGATCCGCTCGACAGCTTTTTGCTGCTGTTCATGGGTGAGTGAAGGTAAACCTGCAAACATTGTTAACTCCTGCTAAATTGTTGGCGCTAATTATTTCATGCTACCCGGCACATAGCCAGTAGAGTCAGGACTGATGAAGACGTTATCTCCCGCTGTGATTACTTTACCCTGGCGTCAGGACGCCGCTGAATTTTATTTCTCCCGCTTAAGCCACCTGCCGTGGGCGATGCTTTTACACTCCGGCTATGCCGATCATCCGTATAGCCGCTTTGATATTGTGGTCGCCGAGCCGATTTGCACTTTAACCACTTTCGGTAAAGAAACCGTTGTTAGTGAAAGCGAAAAACGCACAACGACCACTGATGACCCGCTACAGGTGCTCCAGCAGGTGCTGGATCGCGCAGACATTCGCCCAACGCATAACGAAGATTTGCCATTTCAGGGCGGCGCACTGGGGTTGTTTGGCTACGATCTGGGCCGCCGTTTTGAGTCACTGCCAGAAATTGCGGAACAAGATATCGTTCTGCCGGATATGGCAGTGGGTATCTACGATTGGGCGCTCATTGTCGACCACCAGCGTCATACAGTTTCTTTGCTGAGTCATAATGATGTCAATGCCCGTCGGGCCTGGCTGGAAAGCCAGCAATTCTCGCCGCAGGAAGATTTCACGCTCACTTCCGACTGGCAATCCAATATGACCCGCGAGCAGTACGGCGAAAAATTTCGCCAGGTACAGGAATATCTGCACAGCGGTGATTGCTATCAGGTGAATCTCGCCCAGCGTTTTCATGCGACCTATTCTGGCGATGAATGGCAGGCATTCCTTCAGCTTAATCAGGCCAACCGCGCGCCATTTAGCGCTTTTTTACGTCTTGAACAGGGTGCAATTTTAAGCCTTTCGCCAGAGCGGTTTATTCTTTGTGATAATAGTGAAATCCAGACCCGCCCGATTAAAGGCACGCTACCACGCCTGCCCGATCCTCAGGAAGATAGCAAACAAGCAGAAAAACTGGCGAACTCAGCGAAAGATCGTGCCGAAAATCTGATGATTGTCGATTTAATGCGTAATGATATCGGTCGTGTTGCCGTAGCCGGTTCGGTAAAAGTACCAGAGCTCTTCGTGGTGGAACCCTTCCCTGCCGTGCATCATCTGGTCAGCACTATAACGGCGCGACTACCAGAACAGTTACACGCCAGCGATCTGCTGCGCGCAGCTTTTCCTGGTGGCTCAATAACCGGGGCTCCGAAAGTACGGGCTATGGAAATTATCGACGAACTGGAACCGCAGCGACGTAATGCCTGGTGCGGCAGCATTGGCTATTTGAGCTTTTGCGGCAACATGGATACCAGCATTACTATCCGCACGCTGACTGCCATTAACGGACAAATATACTGCTCTGCGGGCGGTGGAATTGTCGCCGATAGCCAGGAAGAAGCGGAATATCAGGAAACTTTTGATAAAGTTACTAAGATATTACGCCAACTGGAGAAGTAAGACGTGGAATACCGTAGCCTGACGCTTGATGATTTTTTATCTCGCTTTCAACTTTTGCGCCCGCAAATTAACCGGGAAACCCTAAATCATCGTCAGGCTGCCGTGTTAATCCCCATCGTCCGTCGACCGCAACCGGGGTTGTTGCTGACTCAGCGTTCAATTCATCTGCGTAAACACGCTGGACAAGTGGCATTCCCTGGAGGTGCAGTCGATGACACGGACGCATCAGTTATCGCCGCCGCGCTGCGCGAAGCTGAAGAAGAGGTCGCTATACCGCCTTCCGCCGTTGAAGTTATCGGCGTGCTGCCGCCCGTCGATAGCGTAACTGGCTATCAGGTAACCCCAGTGATCGGCATTATCCCGCCCGATCTGCCGTATCGCGCCAGTGAAGATGAAGTCTCGGCGGTGTTTGAAATGCCGCTCGCCCAGGCATTACATCTGGGTCGTTATCACCCTTTAGATATCTACCGCCGTGGCGATTCACATCGGGTATGGCTGTCCTGGTACGAACAGTATTTTGTATGGGGAATGACCGCAGGCATAATTCGTGAGCTGGCGCTGCAAATTGGTGTGAAACCCTGACTATACTTATCTTTACATCTACAAAACACTACTTGAGACAATCATCGCAATATTAGTTAAATCGCGGTTTTTGATTAGTTTAATTCATGTGAATAGTTAAGCCAGTCGCCGCGTTCCCTCTTACACTATGCGCTGTTATTAGTTCGTTACTGGAAGTCCAGTCACCTTGTCAGGAGTATTATCGTGATTAGTCTATTCGACATGTTTAAGGTGGGGATTGGTCCCTCATCTTCCCATACCGTAGGGCCTATGAAGGCGGGTAAACAGTTCGTCGATGATCTGGTCGAAAAAGGCTTACTGGATAGCGTTACTCGCGTTGCCGTGGACGTTTATGGTTCACTGTCGCTGACGGGTAAAGGCCACCACACCGATATCGCCATTATTATGGGTCTTGCAGGTAACGAACCTGCCACCGTGGATATCGACAGTATTCCCGGTTTTATTCGCGACGTAGAAGAGCGCGAACGTCTGCTGCTGGCACAGGGACGGCATGAAGTGGATTTCCCGCGCGACAACGGGATGCGTTTTCATAACGGCAACCTGCCGCTGCATGAAAACGGTATGCAAATCCACGCCTATAACGGCGATGAAGTCGTCTACAGCAAAACTTATTATTCCATCGGCGGCGGTTTTATCGTCGATGAAGAACACTTTGGTCAGGATGCTGCCAACGAAGTGAGCGTGCCGTATCCGTTCAAATCTGCCACCGAACTGCTCGCGTACTGTAATGAAACCGGCTATTCGCTGTCTGGTCTCGCTATGCAGAACGAACTGGCGCTGCACAGCAAGAAAGAGATCGACGAGTATTTCGCGCATGTCTGGCAAACCATGCAGGCATGTATCGATCGCGGGATGAACACCGAAGGTGTACTGCCAGGCCCGCTGCGCGTGCCACGTCGTGCGTCTGCCCTGCGCCGGATGCTGGTTTCCAGCGATAAACTGTCTAACGATCCGATGAATGTCATTGACTGGGTAAACATGTTTGCGCTGGCAGTTAACGAAGAAAACGCCGCCGGTGGTCGTGTGGTAACTGCGCCAACCAACGGTGCCTGCGGTATCGTTCCGGCAGTGCTGGCTTACTATGACCACTTTATTGAATCGGTCAGCCCGGACATCTATACCCGTTACTTTATGGCAGCGGGCGCGATTGGTGCATTGTATAAAATGAACGCCTCTATTTCCGGTGCGGAAGTTGGTTGCCAGGGCGAAGTGGGTGTTGCCTGTTCAATGGCTGCTGCGGGTCTTGCAGAACTGCTGGGCGGTAGCCCGGAACAGGTTTGCGTGGCGGCGGAAATTGGCATGGAACACAACCTTGGTTTAACCTGCGACCCGGTTGCAGGGCAGGTTCAGGTGCCGTGCATTGAGCGTAATGCCATTGCCTCTGTGAAGGCGATTAACGCCGCACGGATGGCTCTGCGCCGCACCAGTGCACCGCGCGTCTCGCTGGATAAGGTCATCGAAACGATGTACGAAACCGGTAAGGACATGAACGCCAAATACCGCGAAACCTCACGCGGTGGTCTGGCAATCAAAGTCCAGTGTGACTAATACTTCTTACTCGCCCATCTGCAACGGATGGGCGAATTTATACCCGCTTTCTCGTCTGCTGTAATATTCCCCACTACACATCCACTGTTGCGTCAGGCGTTTGTCGCCATACGCTTACAGGGTGGCCCGCATGCAAAAAGCACAACGGATCATTAAAACCTATCGACGTAATCGAATGATTGTTTGTACGATTTGCGCACTCGTTACGCTCGCTTCGACCCTGAGCGTGCGATTTATTTCACAGCGTAACTTAAATCAACAACGGGTAGTACAATTCGCCAATCACGCTGTAGAGGAATTAGATAAAGTACTGCTTCCCCTACAGGCAGGTAGCGAAGTCTTGCTTCCGCTGATTGGTCTGCCCTGCTCTGTCGCCCATTTGCCATTACGTAAACAGGCGGCAAAACTCCAAACTGTGCGATCCATTGGCCTGGTGCAAGACGGCACACTCTATTGCTCCAGCATTTTTGGTTATCGCAATGTGCCCGTCGTGGACATTCTGGCTGAACTTCCTGCACCGCAACCACTTTTACGCCTGACGATCGACCGTGCCCTGATTAAAGGCAGTCCGGTTTTGATTCAATGGACGCCTGCAGCGGGCAGTAGCAATGCTGGGGTCATGGAGATGATTAACATCGACTTACTGACGGCAATGCTCCTTGAACCACAACTGCAGCAAATCAGTAGCGCCAGCCTGACGGTGGACAAACGGCATTTGCTCTATGGTAATGGGCTGGTAGATTCCCTTCCGCAACCTGAAGACAATGAAAACTATCAGGTTTCTTCGCAACGCTTTCCTTTTACCATTAACGTTAATGGTCCGGGGGCTACGGCGCTGGCATGGCACTATCTTCCAACACAATTACCGCTGGCGGTGCTGCTAAGTTTGAGGTAGCCTGAGTTTAACGGACACTCCTTCCTGAAATAGAATGGCATCAGAAGGAGCTAATAATGAGCAGAAAAAACCAACGTTACTCTAAAGAGTTCAAAGCCGAAGCTGTCAGAACGGTTCTTGAAAATCAACTTTCGATCAGTGAAGGCGCTTCCCGATTATCCCTTCCTGAAGGCACTTTAGGACAATGGGTTACCGCCGCCAGAAAAGGGCTCGGTACTCCTGGTTCCCGCACGGTGGCTGAACTGGAATCTGAAATTCTGCAACTGCGTAAGGCGTTAAATGAAGCTCGCCTTGAGCGAGATATATTAAAAAAGCAACAGCGTATTTTGCACAGGAGTCGCTGAAAAATACGCGTT
>NZ_MIIV01000138.1:0-5351 GCF_001743015.1 Shigella sp. FC1567 | reverse complement strand
ACACTGGAGCGTCTTCTGAGCCTGCTGTCGGCCTTTGAGGTCGTGGTATGGATGACGGATGGCTGGCCGCTGTATGAATCACGCCTGAAGGGAAAGCTGCACGTTATCAGCAAGCGTTACACTCAGCGCATTGAGCGACATAATCTGAATCTGAGACAACATCTGGCAAGGCTGGGACGGAAGTCACTGTCGTTCTCAAAATCGGTGGAGCTGCATGACAAGGTCATCGGGCATTATCTGAACATAAAACACTATCAGTAAGTTGGAGTCATTACCAGCCGCCCGTAGCGCCAGTCAGAGTCTGAATATTCCTTCAGAAATAAAAGAAGGGCAAACCACTGACTGGATCAACATTAACAGTGATAACGACAATAAACGCTGCGTCTCAAAAATCACCTTTTCCGGTCATACGGTGAACTCATCGGATATGGCCACGCTGAAAATTATCGGCGACGACTAACGCCAGAATATAGAAGCCACAAAAAATGAATGTTAATTACCTGAATGATTCAGATCTGGATTTTCTTCAGCATTGTAGTGAGGAACAGTTGGCAAATTTCGCCCGATTGCTCACCCATAATGAAAAAGGCAAAACTCGCCTCTCCAGCGTACTGATGCGCAACGAACTGTTTAAATCGATGGAAGGGCATCCCGAGCAACATCGCCGCAACTGGCAGCTGATTGCTGGAGAATTACAGCATTTTGGTGGCGATAGTATCGCCAACAAACTGCGCGGACACGGTAAATTGTATCGGGCCATTTTGCTCGATGTTTCAAAACGATTGAAGCTGAAAGCCGACAAAGAGATGTCTACGTTTGAAATTGAGCAACAGTTACTGGAACAATTTCTGCGTAATACCTGGAAGAAAATGGACGAGGAACATAAGCAGGAGTTTCTGCACGCGTTCGATGCGAGGGTGAATGAGCTGGAAGAGCTGCTGCCGCTGCTGATGAAAGACAAATTATTGGCAAAAGGCGTGTCGCATTTGCTTTCCAGCCAACTGACCCGCATTTTACGCACCCACGCAGCAATGAGCGTACTTGGGCATGGTTTGCTGCGCGGCGCGGGGCTGGGAGGCCCTGTAGGTGCGGCACTAAATGGGGTTAAAGCGGTCAGCGGCAGCGCCTATCGCGTGACGATTCCAGCCGTACTGCAAATCGCCTGCCTGCGCCGGATGGTTAGCGCCACTCAGGTCTGATACCGGAAACCGGGGAAAATTTTCATTTTCCCCTCAAAAGATCGTAGACACTGCCCCACTGGCTGATTATTATGCCGCGCCCTGAAAACACTACAGTTATTCAGGGAAATTATTTCACCATTCATTCGATGATGATTTTTGAGGAATTATGGGCAACACTAAGTTGGCTAATCCGGCACCGCTGGGCCTGATGGGCTTCGGCATGACCACCATTCTGCTTAACCTGCACAACGTGGGTTATTTCGCTCTGGACGGTATTATTCTTGCCATGGGCATTTTCTACAGCGGCATCGCGCAAATTTTTGCTGGTCTGCTGGAGTACAAAAAAGGCAACACTTTCGGTTTAACCGCATTCACCTCTTACGGTTCTTTCTGGCTGACGCTGGTTGCGATTCTGCTGATGCCGAAACTGGGTCTGACCGATGCGCCAAATGCACAGTTCCTTGGTGTCTACCTGGGTCTGTGGGGCGTATTTACGCTGTTTATGTTCTTCGGCACGCTGAAAGGCGCACGCGTTCTGCAATTCGTTTTCTTTAGCCTGACTGTGCTGTTTGCCCTGCTGGCGATCGGTAACATTGCCGGTAACGCCGCAATCATCCACTTTGCCGGCTGGATTGGTCTGATCTGTGGTGCCAGTGCAATCTATCTGGCGATGGGTGAAGTACTGAACGAGCAGTTTGGTCGCACCGTTCTGCCGATTGGTGAATCCCACTAATTGTTTTGAGATCCCCCCGCTCGGGGGGATTTTTTTATTCGCTAACGTCGCGTCTTGCACTCTTCGGTCTGAATGCAGCAACCACTTCTGGTGCCGTTTCAACGTATGGCCCTTCCAGCAACTGAATGCAGTACGGTACGCTGGCAAAAATACCGTGTACCACAACGTTACCCGCAGCGTCCTTCACACCTTCCAGCGTCTCTTTAATAGACTTCGGCTGACCGGGTAAGTTAAGGATCAGCGCCTGTTTGCGAATCACACCAACCTGACGCGAAAGGATCGCAGTTGGTACAAAATGCAGGCTTATCTGGCGCATCTGTTCACCAAAGCCAGGCATCTCGCGGTCCGCTACTGCCAGCGTCGCATCGGGCGTTACGTCACGACGCGCCGGGCCAGTTCCGCCCGTGGTGAGCACCAGATGGCAACTCATTTCATCCACTAGCTCACACAACGTTTGCTCGATGATCGCCTGCTCATCGGGGATTAAGCGGGTTTCCAGTTCAAACGGCGTGGTTAGCACCGATGTCAGCCATTCTTCCAGCGCAGGGATGCCTTTATCCTGATAAACGCCGCTGGATGCGCGATCAGAGATGGAAACTAAGCCAATACGTAAAGTATTCATCAAGATTTTTCCGTTTAAACAGTCTCGTTAAACAGAATGATACACTGCGAAGGGAGTGACAGACAGGCTTCAGAAGAGGTAGCGTGACCGACTTCCCGGTCACGCTAAGAATGATTACAGCAGATCGCCGATCATTTTTTCCAGTTTTTCCTGGTCAATAGCAAACTTACGGATACCTTCCGCCAGTTTATCTACTGCCATTGGATCCTGGTTGTGCTGCCACAGGAACTCGGACTCAGTGATACGCGCCGGACGCGCTTTCACTTCGCCGGTGTAAGACAGTTTACGTTCGATAGCCCCTTCGCTCTCAGCCAGCTCTTTCAGCAGTGTAGGTGCGATGGTAAGACGGTCGCAGCCTGCCAGTTCCAGAATTTCGCCGATGTTACGGAAGCTTGCGCCCATAACCACGGTTTCATAACCGTGCTCTTTGTAGTACTGGTAGATTTCAGATACAGAAACCACGCCCGGATCTTCTGCCGGAGCGTACTCTTTCTTATCAGTATTCGCTTTGTACCAGTCAAGAATACGGCCAACAAATGGCGAGATCAGGAACACGCCTGCTTCCGCACAAGCACGAGCCTGAGCGAAGGAGAACAGCAGGGTCAGGTTACAGTTGATGCCTTCTTTTTCCAGCTGTTCTGCAGCACGGATACCCTGCCAGGTAGAAGCCAGTTTGATCAGAATACGATCGTTGCTAATACCAGCATCGTTGTAGAGTTTGATCAGGCGTTTTGCTTTCGCAATTGACGCTTCGGTGTCATAGGAAAGACGCGCATCAACTTCAGTTGAGATACGACCCGGAACCAGTTTCAGGATTTCCAGACCAATATTTACTGCCAGTTTGTCGGTCGCGTCCACGATCTGCTGCGCGCGATCGTTGCTCTGCTGTTTCGCCCAGGCGACAGCATCATCAATCAACTTACGGTATTCCGGAATCTGCGCTGCGTTAAGAATGAGAGAAGGGTTGGTTGTGGCATCCTGCGGTTGATACAGCTTCATTGCCGCGATGTCCCCAGTGTCGGCCACTACGGTGGTGTACTGACGAAGGGAGGTCAATTTGTCCGTCATGATAGTATTTCTCTTTAAACAGCTTGTTAGGGGGATGTAACCGGTCTGCCCTGATGATATCACGACGCAACGTCAGCGCAACCGCCGACAAGACGGTTATCGCCAGGCGAGACTGTTTCGGATTTCTGACACTGCGTTGATATCGCCCGCCATTTTTATACAAAACCTCATGTATGCTACGCAGAAGTTATCAAGTACCTCGTAGCGTATATACTTCTTAAACAATTGGTAACGTTTACACAGGAAAGTCATCGCGACCGGCAATAAGAGGGATATGCATGCCAGATTTTTTCTCCTTTATTAACAGCGTCCTTTGGGGATCGGTAATGATTTACCTGCTCTTCGGCGCAGGTTGTTGGTTCACTTTTCGCACCGGATTTGTGCAGTTTCGCTACATCCGCCAGTTTGGCAAAAGTCTTAAAAATAGCATTCATCCACAGCCAGGCGGTTTAACCTCATTTCAGTCATTGTGTACCAGTCTTGCGGCGCGCGTGGGTAGCGGCAACCTGGCCGGCGTTGCGCTGGCTATTACCGCCGGTGGACCTAGAGCCGTCTTTTGGATGTGGGTTGCCGCGTTTATCGGCATGGCGACCTCGTTTGCCGAATGTTCCCTTGCACAACTTTATAAAGAACGTGACGTCAATGGGCAGTTTCGTGGCGGACCGGCATGGTATATGGCGCGCGGGCTGGGGATGCGTTGGATGGGCGTTCTGTTCGCCGTCTTTTTGCTCATCGCCTACGGCATAATTTTCAGCGGAGTTCAGGCGAACGCCGTTGCCCGAGCCCTGAGTTTTTCTTTTGATTTTCCCCCGCTGGTGACAGGCATTATTCTCGCTGTCTTTGCTCTGCTGGCAATCACTCGCGGTCTTCATGGCGTCGCCCGGCTCATGCAGGGGTTTGTCCCGTTGATGGCGATAATCTGGGTGCTGACCAGCATGGTGATTTGCGTAATAAATATCGGGCAACTTCCCCACGTCATTTGGTCTATTTTTGAGAGTGCTTTTGGCTGGCAGGAAGCGGCAGGCGGCGCGGCGGGATATACCTTAAGCCAGGCGATTACTAACGGTTTTCAGCGCAGTATGTTTTCCAATGAGGCGGGAATGGGTTCGACGCCAAACGCGGCAGCGGCAGCGGCGTCCTGGCCTCCGCATCCGGCAGCGCAAGGGATTGTCCAGATGATTGGCATTTTTATCGACACCCTGGTCATCTGTACGGCAAGCGCCATGCTGATATTACTGGCGGGTAACGACACAACCTACATGCCGCTGGAAGGTATTCAGCTTATCCAGAAGGCGATGCGGGTGCTAATGGGTTCCTGGGGTGCTGAGTTTGTTACCCTCGTGGTTATTCTGTTTGCCTTCAGCTCCATCGTTGCCAACTACATTTATGCCGAAAACAATCTCTTCTTTTTACGCCTGAACACCCCTAAAGCGATCTGGTGTTTGCGGATCTGCACCTTCGCAACGGTCATCGGCGGCACCTTGCTAAGCCTTCCGCTGATGTGGCAACTGGCAGATATCATAATGGCCTGCGGTAATGACTCCAACTTACTGATAGTGTTTTATGTTCAGATAATGCCCGATGACCTTGTCATGCAGCTCCACCGATTTTGAGAACGACAGTGACTTCCGTCCCAGCCTTGCCAGATGTTGTCTCAGATTCAGATTATGTCGCTCAATGCGCTGAGTGTAACGCTTGCTGATAACGTGCAGCTTTCCCTTCAGGCGTGATTCATACAGCGGCCAGC
>NZ_MIIV01000137.1:0-5430 GCF_001743015.1 Shigella sp. FC1567 | reverse complement strand
GCGCGGAAACTGCTGGGATAACAGCCCAATGGAACGCTTCTTCAGGAGTCTGAAGAACGAATGGATGCCGGTGGTGGGTTACGTAAGCTTCAGCGAGGCAGCTCACGCCATAACGGACTATATCGTTGGATATTACAGCGCACTAAGACCGCACGAATATAACGGTGGGTTACCCCCAAACGAATCGGAACCGTTCGCCAGAAAACGGGCGTAATCGGGTAAGACATAGCGCGGTTTGTACGGCGCATGACCTTCAAACATATCGCAGATTACACCCTCATCCAGCGCGCGGCGGGCTTCGGCAGGAAGCTGCGGATAAGGCAGATTGTTTTCTGCTTCCAGAGCCAGAAAATGGCGCTTCTGCTCCGGGCTAAGCACTGGGCTGGTGACAATTTGCTGGCAACGTTGTTGCAGTGCATTTTCATGAGAAGTGGGCATCTTCTTTTCCTTTTATGCCGAAGGTGATGCGCCATTGTAAGAAGTTTCGTGATGTTCACTTTGATCCTGATGCGTTTGCCACCACTGACGCATTCATTTGAAAGTGAATTATTTGAACCAGATCGCATTACAGTGATGCAAACTTGTAAGTAGATTACCTTAATTGTGATGTATATCGAAGTGTGTTGCGGAGTAGATGTTAGAATACTAACAAACTCGCAAGGTGAATTTTATTGGCGACAAGCCAGGAGAATGAAATGACTGATCTGAAAGCAAGCAGCCTGCGTGCACTGAAATTGATGGACCTGACCACCCTGAATGACGACGACACCGACGAGAAAGTAATTGCTCTGTGTCATCAGACCAAAACTCCGGTCGGCAATACCGCCGCTATCTGTATCTATCCTCGCTTTATCCCGATTGCTCGCAAAACGCTGAAAGAGCAGGGCACCCCGGAAATCCGAATCGCTACGGTAACCAACTTCCCACACGGTAACGATGACATCGAAATCGCGCTGGCAGAAACCCGTGCGGCAATCGCCTACGGTGCTGATGAAGTTGACGTTGTGTTCCCGTACCGCGCGCTGATGGCGGGTAACGAGCAGGTTGGTTTTGACCTGGTGAAAGCCTGTAAAGAGGCTTGCGCGGCAGCGAATGTACTGCTGAAAGTGATCATCGAAACCGGCGAACTGAAAGACGAAGCGCTGATCCGTAAAGCGTCTGAAATCTCCATCAAAGCGGGTGCTGACTTCATCAAAACCTCTACCGGTAAAGTGGCAGTGAACGCGACGCCGGAAAGCGCGCGCATCATGATGGAAGTGATCCGTGATATGGGCGTAGAAAAAACCGTTGGTTTCAAACCGGCGGGCGGCGTGCGTACTGCGGAAGATGCGCAGAAATATCTCGCCATCGCAGATGAACTGTTCGGTGCTGACTGGGCAGATGCGCGTCACTACCGCTTTGGTGCTTCCAGCCTGCTGGCAAGCCTGTTGAAAGCGCTGGGCCACGGTGACGGTAAGAGCGCCAGCAGCTACTAAGCAAGATGCTTTACGCCTGATGCGCTGCGCTTATCAGGCCTACGAGACGTATCTACCCGTAGGCCGGATAAGGCGTAGACGCATCCGGCAAAAGCCGCCTCATACTCTTTTCCTCGGGAGGTTACCTTGTTTCTCGCACAAGAAATTATTCGTAAAAAACGTGATGGTCATGCGCTGAGCGATGAAGAAATTCGTTTCTTTATCAACGGCATTCGCGACAACACTATCTCCGAAGGGCAGATTGCCGCCCTCGCGATGACCATTTTCTTCCACGATATGACAATGCCTGAGCGTGTCTCGCTGACCATGGCGATGCGAGATTCAGGAACCGTTCTCGACTGGAAAAGCCTGCATCTGAATGGCCCGATTGTTGATAAACATTCCACCGGCGGCGTCGGCGATGTCACTTCGCTGATGTTGGGGCCGATGGTCGCAGCCTGCGGCGGCTATATTCCGATGATCTCCGGTCGCGGCCTCGGTCATACTGGCGGTACGCTCGACAAACTGGAATCCATCCCTGGCTTCGACATTTTCCCGGATGACAACCGTTTCCGCGAAATTATTAAAGACGTCGGCGTGGCGATTATCGGTCAGACCAGCTCACTGGCTCCGGCGGATAAACGTTTCTACGCGACCCGTGATATTACCGCAACCGTGGACTCCATCCCGCTGATCACTGCCTCGATCCTGGCGAAGAAACTGGCGGAAGGTCTGGATGCGCTGGTGATGGACGTGAAAGTGGGTAGCGGCGCGTTTATGCCGACCTACGAACTCTCTGAAGCCCTTGCCGAAGCGATTGTTGGCGTGGCTAACGGCGCTGGCGTGCGCACCACCGCGCTGCTCACCGACATGAATCAGGTACTGGCCTCCAGTGCAGGTAACGCGGTTGAAGTTCGTGAAGCGGTGCAGTTCCTGACGGGTGAATATCGTAACCCGCGTCTGTTTGATGTCACGATGGCGCTGTGCGTGGAGATGCTGATCTCCGGCAAACTGGCGAAAGATGACGCCGAAGCGCGCGCGAAATTGCAGGCGGTGCTGGACAACGGTAAAGCGGCAGAAGTCTTTGGTCGTATGGTAGCGGCACAAAAAGGCCCGACCGACTTCGTTGAGAACTACGCGAAGTATCTGCCGACAGCGATGCTGACGAAAGCAGTCTATGCTGATACCGAAGGTTTTGTCAGTGAAATGGATGCCCGCGCGCTGGGGATGGCAGTGGTTGCAATGGGCGGCGGTCGTCGTCAGGCATCTGACACCATCGATTACAGCGTCGGCTTTACTGATATGGCGCGTCTGGGCGACCAAGTAGACGGTCAGCGTCCGCTGGCGGTTATCCACGCGAAAGACGAAAACAGCTGGCAGGAAGCGGCGAAAGCGGTGAAAGCGGCAATTAAACTTGCCGATAAAGCACCGGAAAGCACACCAACTGTCTATCGCCGTATCAGCGAATAACGGTATACTGATCTGATCATTTAAATTTGAAGCACTGAGTACGGAGAACATATGAAACGTGCATTTATTATGGTGCTGGACTCATTCGGCATCGGCGCTACAGAAGATGCAGAACGCTTTGGTGACGTCGGGGCTGACACCCTGGGTCATATCGCAGAAGCTTGTGCCAAAGGCGAAGCTGATAACGGTCGTAAAGGCCCGCTCAATCTGCCAAATCTGACCCGTCTGGGGCTGGCGAAAGCACACGAAGGTTCTACCGGTTTCATTCCGGCGGGAATGGACGGCAACGCTGAAGTTATCGGCGCGTACGCATGGGCGCACGAAATGTCATCCGGTAAAGATACCCCGTCTGGTCACTGGGAAATCGCCGGTGTCCCGGTTCTGTTTGAGTGGGGATACTTCTCCGATCACGAAAACAGCTTCCCGCAAGAGCTGCTGGATAAACTGGTCGAACGCGCTAATCTGCCGGGTTACCTCGGTAACTGCCACTCTTCCGGTACGGTCATTCTGGATCAGCTGGGCGAAGAGCACATGAAAACCGGCAAGCCGATTTTCTATACCTCCGCTGACTCCGTGTTCCAGATTGCCTGCCACGAAGAAACCTTTGGCCTGGATAAACTCTACGAACTGTGCGAAATCGCCCGTGAAGAGCTGACCAACGGCGGCTACAACATCGGTCGTGTTATCGCTCGTCCGTTTATCGGTGACAAAGCCGGTAACTTCCAGCGTACCGGTAACCGTCACGACCTGGCTGTTGAGCCGCCAGCACCGACCGTGCTGCAGAAACTGGTTGATGAAAAACACGGTCAGGTGGTTTCTGTCGGTAAAATTGCAGACATCTACGCCAACTGCGGTATCACCAAGAAAGTGAAAGCAACTGGCCTGGACGCGCTGTTTGACGCCACCATCAAAGAGATGAAAGAAGCGGGTGATAACACCATCGTCTTCACCAACTTCGTTGACTTCGACTCTTCCTGGGGCCACCGTCGCGACGTCGCCGGTTATGCTGCGGGTCTGGAGCTGTTCGACCGCCGTCTGCCGGAGCTGATGTCTTTGCTGCGCGATGACGACATCCTGATCCTCACTGCTGACCACGGTTGTGATCCGACCTGGACCGGTACTGACCACACGCGTGAACACATTCCGGTACTGGTTTACGGCCCGAAAGTAAAACCGGGTTCACTGGGTCACCGTGAAACCTTCGCGGATATCGGCCAGACTCTGGCAAAATATTTTGGTACTTCTGATATGGAATATGGCAAAGCCATGTTCTGATAATGGGTGCGGCTTGATGCCCTCACCCCGGCCCTCTCCCACAGGGAGAGGGTGAAACATGTTGATAAGGATAAAACAATGGCTACCCCACACATTAATGCAGAAATGGGCGATTTCGCTGACGTAGTTTTGATGCCAGGCGACCCGCTGCGTGCGAAGTATATTGCTGAAACTTTCCTTGAAGATGCCCGTGAAGTGAACAACGTTCGCGGTATGCTGGGCTTCACCGGTACTTACAAAGGCCGCAAAATTTCCGTAATGGGTCACGGTATGGGTATCCCGTCCTGCTCCATCTACACCAAAGAACTGATCACCGATTTCGGCGTGAAGAAAATTATCCGCGTGGGTTCCTGTGGCGCAGTTCTGCCGCACGTAAAACTGCGCGACGTCGTTATCGGTATGGGTGCCTGCACCGATTCCAAAGTTAACCGCATCCGTTTTAAAGATCATGACTTTGCCGCTATCGCTGACTTTGACATGGTGCGTAACGCGGTAGACGCGGCTAAAGCACTGGGCATTGATGCTCGCGTTGGTAACCTGTTCTCCGCTGACCTGTTCTACTCTCCGGACGGCGAAATGTTCGACGTGATGGAAAAATACGGCATCCTCGGCGTGGAAATGGAAGCGGCTGGTATCTACGGCGTCGCTGCAGAATTTGGCGCGAAAGCCCTGACCATCTGTACCGTGTCTGACCACATCCGCACTCACGAGCAGACCACTGCCGCTGAGCGTCAGACCACCTTCAACGACATGATCAAAATCGCACTGGAATCCGTTCTGCTGGGCGATAAAGAGTAATTGTGTTTCGCTGAAAGGCGATTGTCGTGTGAAGCCGGAGTGGGAGACTGCTCCGGCTTTTTAGTATCTATTCATCAATAGCAACTGATTTATAGATTTACTATTATTTTTCATATGGATAGAAAATAAAATCTATTCAAGTATCTATTCACGAATCGGTAATGACTCCAACTTACTGATAGTGTTTTATGTTCAGATAATGCCCGATGACCTTGTCATGCAGCTCCACCGATTTTGAGAACGACAGTGACTTCCGTCCCAGCCTTGCCAGATGTTGTCTCAGATTCAGATTATGTCGCTCAATGCGCTGAGTGTAACGCTTGCTGATAACGTGCAGCTTTCCCTTCAGGCGTGATTCATACAGCGGCCAGCCATCCGTCATCCATACCACGACCTCAAAGGCCGACAGCAGGCTCAGAAGACGCTCCAGTGT
>NZ_MIIV01000136.1:0-5495 GCF_001743015.1 Shigella sp. FC1567 | reverse complement strand
ACACTGGAGCGTCTTCTGAGCCTGCTGTCGGCCTTTGAGGTCGTGGTATGGATGACGGATGGCTGGCCGCTGTATGAATCACGCCTGAAGGGAAAGCTGCACGTTATCAGCAAGCGTTACACTCAGCGCATTGAGCGACATAATCTGAATCTGAGACAACATCTGGCAAGGCTGGGACGGAAGTCACTGTCGTTCTCAAAATCGGTGGAGCTGCATGACAAGGTCATCGGGCATTATCTGAACATAAAACACTATCAGTAAGTTGGAGTCATTACCCTGTGCGATAACGACTAATTCTTTTAATGAATGTTTTTATTCCTGAATACTGCTCCCATAACAAGACTGGGGAGCAGACAATCATGGCAATTTCATCGCGTAACACACTTCTTGCCGCACTGGCATTCATCGCTTTTCAGGCACAGGCGGTGAACGTCACCGTGGCGTATCAAACCTCAGCCGAACCGGCGAAAGTGGCTCAGGCCGGCAACACCTTTGCTAAAGAGAGCGGGGCGAGCGTGGACTGGCGTAAGTTTGACAGCGGAGCCAGCATCGTGCGGGCGCTGGCTTCTGGCGACGTGCAAATCGGCAACCTCGGTTCCAGCCCATTAGCGGTTGCAGCCAGCCAACAGGTGCCGATTGAAGTCTTCTTGCTGGCGTCAAAACTGGGTAACTCCGAAGCGCTGGTGGTAAAGAAAACTATCAGCAAACCCGAAGATTTGATTGGCAAACGCATTGCCGTACCGTTTATCTCCACCACCCACTACAGCCTGCTGGCGGCGCTGAAACACTGGGGGATTAAACTAGGGCAAGTGGAGATTGTGAACCTGCAGCCGCCCGCGATTATCGCCGCATGGCAGCGGGGTGATATTGATGGTGCTTATGTCTGGGCACCGGCGGTTAACGCCCTGGAAAAAGACGGCAAGGTGTTGACCGATTCTGAACAGGTCGGGCAGTGGGGTGCGCCAACGCTGGACGTCTGGGTGGTGCGCAAAGATTTTGCCGAGAAACATCCTGAGGTCGTGAAAGCGTTCGCTAAAAGCGCCATCGATGCTCAGCAACCGTACATTGCTAACCCAGACGCGTGGCTGAAACAGCCGGAAAACATCAGCAAACTGGCGCGTTTAAGCGGCGTGCCGGAAGGTGACGTTCCGGGGCTGGTTAAGGGGAATACCTATCTGACGCCGCAGCAACAAACGGCAGAACTGACCGGACCGGTGAACAAAGTAATCATCGACACCGCGCAGTTTTTGAAAGAGCAGGGCAAGGTCCCGGCTGTAGCGAATGATTACAGCCAGTACGTTACCTCGCGCTTCGTGCAATAAAAGGAGGCGCAGATGCTGCAAATCTCTCATCTCTATGCCGATTATGGCGGCAAACCGGCACTGGAAGATATCAACCTGACGCTGGAAAGCGGCGAGCTACTGGTGGTGCTGGGGCCGTCCGGCTGCGGTAAAACCACGTTGCTGAATCTGATTGCCGGTTTTGTGCCTTATCAGCATGGCAGCATTCAACTGGCGGGTAAGCGTATTGAGGGACCGGGAGCAGAGCGCGGGGTGGTTTTTCAGAATGAAGGGCTGCTACCGTGGCGCAATGTACAGGACAACGTGGCGTTCGGCCTGCAATTGGCAGGTATAGAGAAAATGCAGCGACTGGAAATCGCGCACCAGGTGCTGAAAAAAGTGGGGCTGGAAGGCGCAGAAAAACGCTATATCTGGCAGCTTTCCGGTGGTCAACGTCAGCGGGTGGGGATTGCCCGCGCGCTGGCGGCGAATCCCCAGCTGTTATTACTCGACGAACCGTTTGGTGCGCTGGACGCCTTCACCCGCGACCAGATGCAAACTCTGCTGCTGAAACTCTGGCAGGAGACGGGCAAGCAGGTGCTGTTGATTACCCACGATATAGAAGAAGCGGTGTTTATGGCGACTGAACTGGTTCTGCTTTCATCCGGCCCTGGCCGTGTGCTGGAGCGGCTGCCGCTCAACTTTGCTCGCCGCTTTGTTGCGGGAGAGTCGAGCCGCAGCATCAAGTCCGATCCACAATTCATCGCCATGCGCGAATATGTTTTAAGCCGCGTATTTGAGCAACGGGAGGCGTTCTCATGAGTGTGCTCATTAATGAAAAACTGCATTCGCGGCGGCTGAAATGGCGCTGGCCGCTCTCGCGTCAGGTGACCTTAAGCATTGGCACGTTAGCGGTTTTACTCACTGTATGGTGGACGGTGGCGGCGCTGCAACTGATTAGCCCGCTGTTTTTGCCGCCGCAACAAGTACTGGCAAAACTGCTCACCATTGCCGGACCGCAGGGATTTATGGACGCCACGCTGTGGCAGCATCTGGCAGCCAGCCTGACGCGCATTGTGCTGGCGCTACTCGCGGCGGTGGTGATCGGTATTCCGGTCGGGATCGCCATGGGGCTAAGCCCGACGGTGCGCGGCATTCTGGATCCGGTAATCGAACTTTATCGTCCGGTGTCGCCGCTGGCTTATTTGCCGCTGATGGTGATCTGGTTTGGTATTGGTGAAACCTCGAAGATCTTACTGATCTATTTAGCGATTTTTGCACCGGTGGCGATGTCGGCGCTGGCGGGGGTGAAAAGCGCGCAGCAGGTTCGCATTCGTGCCGCCCAGTCGCTGGGTGCCAGCCGTGCGCAGGTGCTGTGGTTTGTCATTTTGCCCGGCGCGCTGCCGGAAATCCTCACCGGATTACGCATTGGTCTGGGTGTGGGCTGGTCTACGCTGGTAGCGGCGGAGCTGATTGCCGCGACGCGCGGTTTAGGATTTATGGTTCAGTCAGCGGGTGAATTTCTCGCGACTGACGTGGTGCTGGCGGGAATCGCGGTGATTGCGATTATCGCCTTTCTTTTAGAACTGGGTTTGCGCGCGTTACAGCGCCGTCTGACGCCCTAGCATGGAGAAGTACAATGAGTGAACGTCTGAGCATTACCCCGCTGGGGCCGTATATCGGCGCACAAATTTCGGGTGCCGACCTGACGCGCCCGTTAAGCGATAATCAGTTTGAACAGCTTTACCATGCGGTGCTGCGCCATCAGGTGGTGTTTCTGCGCGATCAAGCCATTACGCCGCAGCAGCAACGCGCGCTGGCCCAGCGTTTTGGCGAACTGCATATTCACCCTGTTTACCCTCATGCCGAAGGGGTTGACGAGATCATCGTGCTGGATACCCATAACGATAATCCGCCAGATAACGACAACTGGCATACCGATGTGACATTTATTGAAACGCCACCCGCAGGGGCGATTCTGGCAGCTAAAGAATTACCTTCGACCGGCGGTGATACGCTCTGGACCAGCGGTATTACGGCCTATGAGGCGCTCTCTGTTCCCTTCCGCCAGCTGCTGAGCGGGCTGCGTGCGGAGCATGATTTCCGTAAATCGTTCCCGGAATACAAATACCGCAAAACCGAGGAGGAACATCAACGCTGGCGCGAGGCGGTCGCGAAAAATCCTCCGTTGCTACATCCGGTGGTGCGAACGCATCCGGTGAGCGGTAAACAGGCGCTGTTTGTGAATGAAGGCTTTACTACGCGAATTGTCGATGTCAGCGAGAAAGAGAGCGAAGCCTTGTTAGGCTTTTTATTCGCCCATATCACTAAACCGGAGTTTCAGGTGCGTTGGCGCTGGCAACCGAATGATATTGCGATTTGGGATAACTGCGTGACTCAGCACTATGCCAATGCCGATTACCTGCCACAGCGGCGGATTATGCATCGGGTGACGATTCTTGGGGATAAACCGTTTTATCGGGCGGGGTGATACGAGTGCGGACGGTTCCCTCGCCCCCTTGGGGAGAGGGTTAGGGTGAGGGGGCGTTCACCGTACTTTCAACAGGTTAACTCCCCCTTTCTGAGAGGAAAAAAATTAACGCAGAATCTTCTTCTCAGCCAAATCCAGCGCAAAGTAGCTGAAAATCAGATCCGCACCCGCACGCTTAATTGAACCTAAGCTTTCGAGCACGACTTTCTCTTCATCTATAGCACCCGCCAGCGCGGCGAACTTAATCATCGCGTACTCACCGCTCACCTGATATGCGCCAATCGGCAATTCAGTACGTTCACGCAGCTCACGCACGATGTCGAGGTACGCTCCAGCAGGTTTAACCATCAGGCAGTCTGCGCCCTGGGCTTCATCCAGCAGTGACTCACGAATCGCCTCGCGACGGTTCATAGGGTTCATCTGATAGCTTTTGCGGTCGCCTTTTAATGCGCTTCCGGCAGCTTCACGGAACGGGCCATAAAAGGAAGAGGCGAACTTGGTCGAATACGACATAATCGCCGTATCTTTAAAGCCTGCAGCGTCCAGCGCCTGACGAATCGCCTGTACCTGGCCGTCCATCGCGGCGGAAGGGGCGATGAAGTCTGCGCCTGCAGCAGCTGCAACCACGGCTTGCTTGCCTAAATTTTCCAGAGTCGCGTCGTTGTCGACGCCATGCTCGCACAGCACACCGCAGTGACCGTGAGAAGTGTATTCACAGAAACAAGTGTCTGACATGACGATCATTTCTGGCACAGTCTGCTTGCAGATGCGCGACATACGCGCCACCAGTCCATCTTCCCGCCAGGCGTCGCTGCCGGTTTCATCGGTATGGTGAGAGATGCCGAAAGTCATCACGGAACGAATACCGGCGTTGGCGATGCGTTCAATTTCGCGTGCCAGATGTTTCTCTGGAATGCGCATCACGCCTGGCATGGCTTCAACGGCTTTGTAGTCGTCAATTTCTTCTTCAACAAAGATCGGCAACACCAGGTCGTTAAGGCTAAGTGTTGTCTCTTCAAACATAGCGCGCAGCGCAGGAGATTTGCGCAGGCGACGAGGGCGTTGGATTAAGTCTGTCATGGTCTGCCTGATGTTTGTGGAATTAAGGTGCACAGTATACCTGAAGCGGGGCAGGAGTGTTTTACGAAAGTTGTCGTGATGTTGACAAGAAGAGAATGAAAGAGAGACCAGGACATCTTTGTAATAGAAATAGCAATAAGTTCATATTCACTGAAAATATTTTTAATCTTTATTTATAGCTCTTGGTTATTATTTTTTTTTGCGTTTGGTTGTGCTGCTATAAATTGAATAATTCAAACTTTGTTGTATATTGATAAGATATTTATCTGGTTTGTGTTTTTGATATTTATAACGCGTATGTATCAAAAATAACATTATCTGCAACATGTTGAAATATCGTCCTTTTATCAATTTGATGCGTGTTTTTCTCCATAAATTATATATGTCCACATTCGGGTAATGACTCCAACTTACTGATAGTGTTTTATGTTCAGATAATGCCCGATGACCTTGTCATGCAGCTCCACCGATTTTGAGAACGACAGTGACTTCCGTCCCAGCCTTGCCAGATGTTGTCTCAGATTCAGATTATGTCGCTCAATGCGCTGAGTGTAACGCTTGCTGATAACGTGCAGCTTTCCCTTCAGGCGTGATTCATACAGCGGCCAGCCATCCGTCATCCATACCACGACCTCAAAGGCCGA
>NZ_MIIV01000135.1:0-5553 GCF_001743015.1 Shigella sp. FC1567 | reverse complement strand
TGGCTGTTTTACGCGTATGACAGGATACGGAGGACGGTTGTGGCGCACGTCTTCGGTGAACGCACTCTGGCCACACTGGAGCGTCTTCTGAGCCTGCTGCCGGCCTTTGAGGTCGTGGTATGGATGACGGATGGCTGGCCGCTGTATGAATCACGCCTGAAGGGAAAGCTGAACGTTATCAGCAAGCGTTACACTCAGCGCATTGAGCGACATAATCTGAATCTGAGACAACATCTGGCAAGGCTGGGACGGAAGTCACTGTCGTTCTCAAAATCGGTGGAGCTGCATGACAAGGTCATCGGGCATTATCTGAACATAAAACACTATCAGTAAGTTGGAGTCATTACCGGACAACTCTACCGGCATTGATCGCTGGTCGGAGGAAATAAGGATTTTTACATGAACTTGAAGAAGATTTTTTTCAGTGCTGTCACTGTTTCAGTTCTCTGCGCATTAACGGGATGTGACTACATTGAAGAAGGCAAGCCAGAAAGTAGTTTATTGAAACAACAAGAAGAACATAACAATAAAATTGATCTACTTGAAAAACAACAAGCACAGCTAAAGAGTCAACTGGAAACTATTCAAAAACAACAAACTGGCATAATAAGCAGTACAAAGACTTTAACTCACGTAATTAAATCCGTTAAAGATCAACAAAACACTTTTATTTTTACCGAGTTTAACCCAGCAAAAACGAAGTATTTCATCCTGAACAATGGTTCGGTGGCTTTAGCGGGTCGAGTGTTATCCATTGACGCCACAGAGAATGGCAGTGTTATTCATATTTCACTGGTCAACTTATTAAGTACACCTATCTCAAATATTGGTTTTAATGCGACATGGGGTGGTGAAAAACCTGTCGATGCCAAAGAGTTTGCCCGGTGGCAACAATTACTTTTCAACACATCAATGAAATCCACATTGAAATTATTACCAGGTCAATGGCAAGACATTAATTTGACCCTGAAGGGTGTCTCGCCCAATAACCTGGGATATCTGAAGTTAGCCATCAACATGGAAAATATTCAGTTCGACAATCTTCCCTCTGCTGAAAATCGGCAGAAAAGAAGCAAAAAATAAATGCAGTTAGTACACTTATAACAAGGAATAGCGAGCATCATTAATGAACAAAATATTTAAAGTTATCTGGAACCCTGCGACAGGGAATTATACTGTTACCAGCGAAACGGCAAAAAGCCGTGGCAAGAAATCTGGGCGCAGTAAGCTGTTAATTTCTGCGCTGGTTGCGGGTGGAATGTTGTCGTCGTTTGGGGCATTGGCGAATGCCGGGAATGACAACGGTCAGGGTGTTGATTACGGTAGTGGATCAGCTGGCGACGGCTGGGTTGCTATAGGCAAAGGGGCGAAAGCAAATACTTTTATGAACACCAGTGGTTCCAGTACTGCTGTGGGTTATGACGCTATAGCTGAAGGCCAATATAGCTCTGCCATCGGGTCAAAAACCCATGCGATTGGTGGTGCATCAATGGCCTTTGGGGTTAGTGCAATATCAGAAGGCGATAGAAGTATAGCACTGGGTGCCTCTTCGTATTCATTGGGCCAATACTCAATGGCCCTCGGCCGTTATTCAAAAGCATTGGGTAAATTGTCTATTGCTATGGGGGACTCTTCCAAAGCGGAAGGAGCAAACGCCATTGCCCTGGGAAATGCCACTAAAGCTACTGAGATTATGAGTATTGCTCTTGGCGACACCGCCAATGCGTCAAAAGCGTATTCAATGGCGCTGGGAGCAAGTAGCGTCGCATCTGAAGAAAACGCAATTGCCCTGGGGCGTAGCAGTGTAGCTAGCGGTACTGACAGCCTCGCATTTGGCAGACAATCACTTGCCAGCGCAGCGAACGCTATTGCGATAGGTGCTGAGACCGAAGCCGCTGAAAATGCAACTGCTATTGGCAATAATGCGAAGGCAAAAGGGACTAATAGCATGGCAATGGGGTTCGGAAGCCTTGCCGATAAAGTCAATACTATCGCATTAGGAAATGGCAGCCAGGCTCTGGCAGATAATGCAATCGCCATAGGCCAGGGCAACAAAGCTGATGGCGTGGATGCCATCGCTCTGGGTAATGGTAGCCAGTCGAGAGGCTTAAACACCATTGCCTTAGGCACAGCCAGTAATGCAACTGGTGATAAGAGTCTTGCGCTTGGTAGTAATAGCAGTGCCAACGGTATTAACTCTGTCGCGCTGGGCGCAGATTCCATTGCGGATTTAGACAATACCGTCTCTGTCGGCAATAGTTCATTAAAACGCAAGATCGTTAATGTGAAAAATGGCGCGATCAAGTCTGACAGTTACGATGCCATTAATGGTTCACAGCTTTATGCCATTAGCGACTCGGTAGCAAAAAGGCTTGGAGGAGGGGCTGCAGTAGATGTTGATGACGGTACTGTTACAGCACCAACCTACAATTTAAAAAATGGTAGCAAAAATAACGTAGGGGCTGCGCTCGCTGTACTTGATGAAAACACCCTGCAATGGGACCAAACCAAAGGCAAATACAGCGCTGCTCATGGTACTAGTAGCCCAACTGCCAGCGTAATCACCGATGTTGCGGATGGCACGATTTCAGCCTCCAGTAAGGATGCGGTTAACGGTTCCCAACTGAAAGCTACCAATGACGATGTCGAAGCCAACACCGCCAATATCGCTACTAATACCAGCAACATTGCCACGAATACGGCAAATATTGCCACCAATACCACCAATATCACCAACCTGACGGATTCCGTTGGTGACCTTCAGGCTGATGCCCTGCTCTGGAACGAAACTAAAAAGGCATTCAGTGCAGCTCACGGCCAGGATACCACCAGCAAAATCACCAACGTTAAAGATGCCGACCTGACGGCTGACAGCACTGATGCTGTTAACGGCTCTCAGCTGAAAACCACCAACGATGCTGTGGCGACGAATACCACCAATATCGCCAATAACACTTCCAATATTGCCACTAACACCACCAACATCTCTAATCTGACTGAGACGGTGACTAATCTTGGTGAGGATGCGCTGAAATGGGATAAGGACAATGGTGTATTCACGGCAGCTCATGGCACCGAGACCACCAGCAAAATCACCAACGTTAAAGATGGCGACCTGACGACTGGCAGCACCGATGCCGTTAACGGCTCTCAGCTGAAAACCACCAACGATGCCGTGGCGACGAATACCACCAATATCGCCACTAACACCACCAACATCTCTAATCTGACTGAGACGGTGACTAATCTTGGTGAGGATGCGCTGAAATGGGATAAGGACAATGGTGTCTTCACTGCAGCTCATGGCAACAATACCGCCAGCAAAATCACCAATATCCTGGACGGCACAGTCACTGCAACCAGTTCCGATGCCATTAACGGTAGCCAGCTTTATGACTTAAGCAGCAATATCGCCACCTACTTCGGCGGCAATGCTTCTGTGAATACTGACGGTGTGTTTACCGGTCCAACCTACAAAATCGGTGAAACAAATTATTATAACGTCGGCGATGCACTGGCTGCGATTAACTCCTCATTTAGCACGTCTCTCGGCGATGCTCTGCTTTGGGATGCCACCGCAGGTAAATTCAGTGCCAAACACGGTACTAATGGTGACGCAAGCGTGATCACTGATGTCGCAGATGGTGAAATTTCAGACTCCAGTTCTGACGCAGTAAACGGCTCACAACTCCACGGCGTGAGCAGTTATGTTGTTGATGCGCTGGGGGGTGGTGCCGAAGTCAATGCAGACGGCACCATCACTGCGCCGACGTACACCATTGCTAATGCTGATTACGATAATGTCGGTGATGCCCTGAATGCTATCGATACCACTCTTGACGACGCTCTGCTCTGGGATGCGGACGCCGGTGAAAATGGTGCATTTAGCGCCGCTCACGGAAAAGATAAAACTGCCAGTGTAATCACTAACGTCGCTAACGGTGCAATCTCTGCTGCCAGCAGAGACGCGATTAACGGCTCACAACTCTATACCACCAATAAGTACATCGCTGATGCGCTGGATGGTGACGCAGAAGTCAACGCTGACGGCACCATCACCGCACCGACTTACACCATTGCGAACGCCGAGTACAACAACGTCGGTGACGCTCTGGATGCGCTTGATGATAACGCCCTGCTGTGGGATGAGACTGCCAATGGCGGTGCTGGAGCCTACAATGCCAGCCATGACGGTAAAGCCAGCATCATCACTAATGTCGCTAATGGCAGTATTAGTGAGGACAGTACCGATGCAGTGAACGGTTCTCAGTTGAATGCGACGAATATGATGATTGAGCAGAACACCCAAATTATCAATCAGCTCGCTGGTAACACCGACGCAACCTATATCCAAGAAAACGGTGCGGGTATTAACTATGTGCGTACTAACGACGACGGCTTAGCGTTCAACGACGCCAGCGCACAGGGTGTTGGCGCTACAGCTATAGGTTATAACTCTGTCGCCAAAGGCGATAGCAGCGTAGCTATTGGTCAGGGCAGCTACAGCGACGTTGATACGGGTATCGCCCTAGGTAGCAGCTCTGTTTCCAGCCGAGTGATTGCCAAAGGCTCCCGTGACACCAGCATAACGGAAAATGGCGTTGTTATTGGTTACGACACCACGGATGGCGAACTGCTCGGTGCATTGTCTATCGGTGATGACGGTAAATATCGTCAAATCATCAACGTAGCCGATGGTTCCGAAGCCCATGACGCCGTTACGGTTCGTCAATTGCAGAATGCGATTGGTGCGGTCGCAACCACGCCGACTAAATACTTCCACGCTAATTCAACGGAAGAAGATTCACTGGCAGTGGGAACTGACTCGCTGGCAATGGGTGCGAAAACCATCGTGAATGGCGATAAAGGTATTGGTATCGGTTATGGTGCCTACGTGGACGCGAATGCACTTAACGGCATTGCCATTGGTAGCAATGCGCAAGTCATTCATGTCAACAGTATTGCGATAGGTAATGGTTCTACGACCACTCGTGGCGCTCAAACCAATTATACCGCCTACAACATGGACGCACCGCAGAACTCTGTCGGTGAATTCTCAGTCGGTAGTGCGGATGGTCAACGTCAGATCACAAACGTCGCAGCTGGTTCAGCGGATACCGATGCGGTTAACGTGGGTCAGTTGAAAGTCACTGATGAGCGCGTAGCGCAAAATACCCAGTAGACTGGCCCCCTGAATCTCCAGACAACCAGTATCACTTAAATAAGTGATAGTCTTAATACTAGTTTTTAGACTAGTCATTGGAGTACAGATGATTGATGTCTTAGGGCCGGAGAAACGCAGACGGCGTACCACACAGGAAAAGATCGCAATTGTTCAGCAGAGCTTTGAACCGGGGATGACGGTCTCCCTCGTTGCCCGGCAACATGGTGTAGCAGCCAGCCAGTTATTTCTCTGGCGTAAGCAATACCAGGAAGGAAGTCTTACTGCTGTGACCGCCGGAGAACAGGTTGTTCCTGCCTCTGAACTTGCTGCCGCCATGAAGCAGATTAAAGAACTCCAGCGCCTGCTCGGCAAGAAAACGATGGAAAATG
>NZ_MIIV01000134.1:0-5603 GCF_001743015.1 Shigella sp. FC1567 | reverse complement strand
GCATCCTGTCGGGCTTTCTCCGCAAAACGTTGTGCATCATCACGGGCCGTTGCGGCTGCCGTCATATCCTGCGCCGTCTGCCGTGCGTTTCCGGCTGCGGCCCCGGCGCTCTGCTGCGCCTGCACCACCATTTCCTCAAAGCGCTTCATCACCTCCGGACGTAAATCACCATCCTTTGGTGCATTCAGAAACGCGTTCAGTGTCCCCGGTGCATCAGTCGGTGCCACATCAATATCCCCGACACGGGTTGGCTGCCAGCCGTTACAGTGAAGCGCAACCTCGTAATACCCCGGCTCAGCCTCAATCACATAAGCACCGTTATTGTCCGTCACGCAAGTGGCAACAACGTGTGCCACAACGGTCGGACTGGTTCTTCTGGCCCGCAGTTCAATCGCACAATTTACGACAGGTTTACCCGCCCCATCTTTCAGTACACCTGAAATCTTTACTGCCATATTCACCCCACAAAAAGCCCGCCTGAACCAGCGGGCTGTCATAACACTGTGTTACCTGGCTAATCAGAACTTATAACCGACACCCACGATGAAACCGTCAGTGCGCCAGTCGCCACTGCCGGAACCTTCATAAGCAAGGTCAATGGCCACGGATTCGGTCGGGTTAAACTGCACGCCAGCCCCCCACGCCAGAGACGTGTTGCTGTGGCGGTTGTCATCACTCCCGGTCAGCACATCGTGCGTTTTCCCCTTGTTGTCAGTTACGCGGAGATAATCCCCGGAGAAGGTCGACACACGGCTGTAAGCCACGCCCGCCATCGCATACGCGCTGAACCATTCATTCACGCGCACAGACGGCCCCGCCATCACGCTGAACCAGCGGTTACGCACGGAATCCTCATGCCAGCGGGTATCGCTGTAATGCGTTTTTTGCTCATCTTCAGCGTTGGCATAGCTGAATGACGTCACCAGCCCCAACGTGTCCGTAAACTCATAACGGTATTTCACGTTAATGCCCTTCAGGTCATCGCTGCCTGGCATATCAGTATGGGGCTGAAGATACCCGGCGCTCAGCGTGGACTGATGTTCAGACGCCCATGCAGGCGCACCGGATACAGCCAGACAGATGGCTGCGGACAAAATGGCTGCACAAACTTTACGCATAATTACCTCTCGCTTTTCTGCAATAAAAAAGGCACCATTTCTGGTGCCCGTATCTGGGTTATAAAATTCAGCTAATCGTGATGCCTGCAGTGGCTTTCTTCATCACAACAACCAGCAAATCGCTGATACTTGCTGTGGGATACCAGCCATTTACCAGCCATGCCGATACAGAAAACTCCAGCGTCATGTGACCGTGACCGGCAGGCATATCAATAACACCCGTATATATCAGCGTATTATCCAGGGTCGTTCGGTTATAAATTTCAGCACCGTTTTTCTTCACTATCAGGCTGCATGACGAATAAATATTGTTATTCTTCCGCTCATGTTTAGCACCGCGAAACGCCACCGCGGGAATAACAATTTGCCGATCAAACGGCTGATCGTCATAAACCCTGACGGTAATGGTCCCTGATGGCCACCTCTCCGGTGCCCGGGAGTCCCGTGGGAAAGGTTTGCCCACTGTTTTAACGAGATCGCCTTCAATCTGGTTCGCGGACAATTTTCCCAGAACCCGACAGTTCTTATTAATCGTGACGTTGTTGAGCGTCCCGGAGTTCGCGTTCACGTTACCGCTGATATCGGCATTTTTCGCCGTCAGCCGTCCGCCAGGTGTCAGGGAAAATGCCGGAGGATTACCGCCGCTGGTAATGGTCGGAGCCGTCAGGCGTTTCAGGAACACGTCGTTCATGAATATCTGATCGCCCTGACCAACAAACATCGGCTTTGTGTTGCCATTCGCAGGATTAATCATCGCAATCCTGTCTGCCGCCAGCAGCACCTGACTCTGCATTCCTGCTGGCGTATTCTCAATACCGGCACCGATACCCGCAATATAAAGGCGTCCGTCCTTCATCTGTTGCAGCTTCACAGCCCACATGCTGTTCAGGTTATTATTTGTATCAACCTGAACTTTCTGTATCTGCTGGATTGCAGCACTCTGATTTTCCAGTTTTTTATTGACGGTTTGCGTGATTTCATTGCTGACATTCGTAATGGACGTCCTGATTTCAGTCAGGTCCGGCGCAAGCTGACCGTTATCAATCTGCGTCCACAACTCCTTGCCGAGATGCGTGTTATTGATCAACCCTTTATAAAAACTCAGATAACCTTCCGCATCATCGCTCGCCCGACCGACGGCCTCCACAAATGCCGATTTGCCAACGGTGTTCACACTGCGAACGTAAAAATAATAATCATGGCCCGGCCTGATATTGATACTGGCGGCTATCCAGTACAGCGCCGTGCCAAGATAGCGGGCGCTGGTTTCAACCTGCCTGATATCCGCAATCCGCTTTTCCGAAAACCAGAACTCAAACTGCACCGTCGGGTCGTATACAGCCAGTTTCGGGACCGCCGTTATCTGAAAATACCCCGGTATCAGTTCAATAGTGACAGGCGCTGCCGGTGCCGCAATCCGGAACGATACCGACGCCGGATCGCCCTGCTGCCCCCGGGCATTTACCGCCCGGACTGTCAGACTGTAATTCCCCAGCGCCAGCTGCCTGAAGCGGTATGTGGTTTCCGTCGTCCTGGCTGTGCTGACCAGCCGCTCACTGCCGTCGTCCGCTGCCACGGTCAGGCGAAGCAGGAAGCTCACACCCTTCACCACCTTCGGCGTGTCCCATCGCGCCAGCACCTGATATTCCCCGCTGTCTGCGGTGACTTCGGCGGTCAGATGCTGCACCGCTGGCGGCGTGACACCATTCACCGTGCCGCGCCGGTCACCGTCAAAGTGTGCCCCGTTATCCACGATGGCCTCTTTTTCCGGCACATGCTGCACGGCGGTGATGGCATACGTGCCGTCGTCGTTCTCACGGATACTCACGCAGCGGAACAGGCGCTGGCGCAGCGTCGGCAGCTTCAGCCCCCACACGCTGTATTCTGCAACGCCGTCAGGAACCCGGCTCACTTTCACCTTCACGCCGTCGGTGACGGACTGAACCTCCACGCTGACCGGATTGCCATTTCCGTCAACCAGGCTTATCAGCGTGGTACAGGAGGACGGCAGCGTGATTTCACGGTCGAGCGTCAGCGTCCGGGTCTGGCTGTTCACCGCCAGTACGCGACCACCGGTGCTGATACCGGCATAATCATCATCGCAGATTTCAATGACATCACCCGGTACATGGCGAAGCCCTTCTGCGCCGACGCTGAAGTCCACGGTCTGCGTTTCCAGCAGTTCCGTTTTAATCAGCCACAGCCCGGCGCGGTGCGCCTGTCCCCGGCTGGTACAGCCAAAGGCATCCATCTTCGTGACGTTACGACCGTAACGGAGAATGGCCTGCGCGTCCTCCACAAGCTCTGTCGCCGTCTCATGACCGTTGTCCGGATCAATCCAGTTCACCTCAACGACATTATGGCGGTCCTTCAGGGCGCTGAAGCTGTAGCGGAACGGCGCGCCATCATCCGGCATCACCACATTACTGCGGTTATAGGTCCACACTTTATCCGACGGTCGGTCCTGCACGAACGTCAGCGTCTGCCCGTTCCATACCGGCATACAGCGCATCGCCGAGCAGAAATCACTGAGAACATCCCACGCCTTACGCTGTGTGGTCAGGTAAGCGTTACAGGTGATGCGCGGCTCCGTGCCGCCAAATCCGTCCGGCACTGACTGGTCGCAGTACTGGCCGATGACATACAGCGCCCATTTGTCCACATCTGCCGCACCAAGACGTTTCCCCATGCCGTAGCGCGGATGAGTGAGCATGTCCCACCGACACCAGGCCATGTTGTTGCTGTATGCTGGCTTAAGCGTTCCGTCCCAGATACCGCTGTATTGCCGCGTCTGCGGGTTATAGTTCGACGGCACCTGCAGAATGCGCCCGCGAAGATGATAATTGCGACTCACCTGCTGGTTACCGAACTGCTCTGAATCCACCTGCACGCCGACCAGCGCCGTGTTCGGGTAGCACTGTTTCACATCGATGATTTCGGTGTACGACGACCAGAGCGTTTTGTTCTGCAGCTGGTCTGTGGTGCTGTCCGGTGTCATCCTGCGCATCCGGATATTAAACGGGCGCGGCGGCAGGTTACCCACCACCACCGAGGCCAGATACTGCGAAGTGGTTTTGCCCTTAATGGTGATGTCTTTTTCCGTCACCCAGCCACCGTTACGCTGTATCTGAACCAGCAGGCGGACTTCCGACGGATTCCGGTCCCCCTTTGAGGTGTTTTCCACCAGTGCCTGCACACCGAAGGTCAGGCGCAGACGATCAATGTTTGCCGACGTGATGGTCCGGGTGATCGGCGTGTCGTATTTCACTTCCGTACCCAGCACAGTCTCTGAGCCGGAAGATTCAAACCCCTCCGGCGGTGTCTGCTCCTGCTCGCCGGCGCGGAACACCACCGTAACACCGGAAAAGTTTGTCTTCCCCTCGCTGTCCAGGACTGGCGTACCGTTCAGCAGCACGCTTTTTAATCCATCCACCGGACCGTCAACCGGCCCTTCGCTGATGGCATCAATCACACTCAGCAACTGCGTGGATTTCAGGTTGTCCTTCGCTTCGCGCGGGGTATGCCCCTTACTGCTGCCTTTACCCATTCCTCACGCTCCATAAACGACAAAACCGCCCGCAGGCGGTTTCACATGAAACATTTTGCATCAGCGACCAATCACCACAACCTGACCACCATCCCCTTCGTCTGCCGTGCTGATCTCCTGAGATACCACCCGCGACCCCACGCGCATTTCACCGTACAGAACAGGCAGAACATTGCCCTGGGCAACCATGTTATCCAGTGAGGAGAAACAGGTGTTCTGTTTGCCGTTATCCGTTGTCTGTGTACGGGGAGTTCTGGCTTTCGGTGCCAGCATCTGTGCAACACCGCCAAGCGTCATACTGGCACCGAGAGAAAACAGCAGATTACTCGCCATAATTCCTACCCCCGGCATCCATATAGCAACCGCCATAACAGCTGCCCCCAGCACCGCCTGAAACACACCGCCACTTTTAGCTCCCACCAGACGCGGTACTATGTGGATCACTGCACCATTTGCCAGCGGCTCATTAAGACGGGCAGACAATTCGGTTTCACCTGCATCACGCCCGGCAATGCGCACCTGATACCAGCCGTCACTCAGTTTCTGACGAAACGCCGGGAGCTGTGTGGCCAGTGCGCGGATGGCTTCAGCCCCCGTTTTCACACGAAGGTCGATGCGGCGGCCAAATCGTTGCAAATCCCCGTAAAGGCAGATGCGTGCCATTCCCGGTGACGCCAGAGGGAGTGTGTGCGTCGCTGCCATTTGTCGGTATACCTCTCTCGTTTACTCAGTTGTTCAGGAATATGGTGCAGCAGCTCACCGTCGCCGCAGTAAATGGCGGCATGATTCGGCACCGATGAACCAAAACAGCACAGCAGCACATCGCCCGGTTGTGCTGATGACAACGGCACCTGATACAGCCCTGTGGCCTCCAGATTATCCAGATAGAGATTCTGACCGTGACGCCACCAGTCATCCCCGCGATGAAAATCCGGCAT
>NZ_MIIV01000133.1:0-35406 GCF_001743015.1 Shigella sp. FC1567 | reverse complement strand
CGCGATCTTGCAAGTATGGGACAACTTGTGAAATTACCGACGAGAAGGGGAAGGGCCTTCCCGAGAGTGGTAAAGGAGAGGCCCTGGAAATACCCCACAGCCCCGAAAAGAGCCAGTCAGTTGCTTAACTGACTGGCATTAGGGGAATTATCCCCGGCTTTTTTATGTATGGTCTTACAGCACCAGTGCTGCGATTGACGCAGACAGCACACTCACCAGGGTAGAGCCGTAAACCAGTTTCAGACCGAAGCGAGAAACCACGTTACCTTGCTCTTCATTCAGGCCTTTAACTGCACCTGCGATAATCCCGATTGAAGAGAAGTTAGCGAAGGAAACCAGGAACACAGAGATGATGCCTTCAGCACGCGGAGAGAGCGTGGAAGCAATTTTCTGCAGATCCATCATCGCAACGAACTCGTTGGAAACCAGTTTGGTCGCCATGATACTGCCCACTTGCAGTGCTTCACTGGAAGGAACACCCATCACCCATGCAATCGGATAGAAGATGTAGCCCAGAATGCCCTGGAAGGAGATGCTGTAGCCAAACCAGCCAGTCACGGTGGCAAACAGTGCGTTCAGCGCAGCGATCAGGGCGATAAAGCCGATCAGCATCGCGGCAACGATAATGGCAACTTTGAAACCTGCCAGAATGTATTCACCCAGCATTTCGAAGAAGCTCTGACCTTCGTGCAGGTTGGACATCTGAATGTTTTCTTCACTGGCATCAACACGGTAAGGGTTGATCAGCGACAGCACGATAAAGGTGCTGAACATGTTCAATACCAGCGCAGCAACGACGTATTTCGGTTCCAGCATGGTCATGTATGCACCAACGATGGACATCGACACGGTGGACATTGCCGTGGCAGCCATGGTGTACATACGATTACGGGAGATTTTGCCGAGGATATCTTTATAGGCAATAAAGTTTTCAGACTGACCCAGAATCAGGGAGCTGACGGCGTTAAAGGATTCCAGTTTGCCCATGCCGTTGACTTTGGAGAGCAGGAAACCAATTGCGCGGATGATCACCGGCAACACGCGAATGTGCTGGAGAATACCGATCAGTGCAGAGATAAAGACGATTGGGCACAGCACTTTCAGGAAGAAGAATGCCAGGCCTTGATCATTCATGCTACCAAAGACGAAGTTAGTCCCTTCGTTGGCAAATCCGAGCAGTTTTTCGAACATTTCGGAGAAGCCTTTCACGAAGCCTAAACCAACGTCGGAGTTCAGGAAGAACCACGCCAGTAACACTTCGATAACAAGCAGTTGAATAACATAACGGATACGAATTTTTTTGCGGTCGCTGCTTACCAGCAGTGCGAGAATCGCAACAACGGCAAGTGCCAGTACAAAATGAAGGACGCGGTCCATATTTGCTCCAAATATGAGGCAGGTTAAATTTCCGTGCACATTCTATGTAACATGGTTAAGGAAAACGAGATCTGACACACACTATAATGACGTCCTGTGACAGGCTTCAAAAATAGTGATCTGTCATACATTTCTGCTATGTTGTGTATGGAAGCTGAAAGTTATGTAAATGTGCTAACATTAAACATAACCATAACATTCAAGTCATCAATCTTTTCGTAGTCATAATCCTGGTCTATCACAGAAATCACCACAATCCATTTAAATGAATTTGATAATCATTCTCGTTTATCATAGCATGAAACATAGCAAAGGCTATGTTTTAGAGGCACAAGATGACGAACTATCGCGTTGAGAGTAGCAGCGGACGGGCGGCGCGCAAGATGAGGCTCGCATTAATGGGACCTGCGTTCATTGCGGCGATTGGTTATATCGATCCCGGTAACTTTGCGACCAATATTCAGGCGGGTGCCAGCTTCGGCTATCAGCTACTGTGGGTTGTCGTTTGGGCCAACCTGATGGCGATGCTGATTCAGATCCTCTCTGCCAAACTAGGGATTGCCACCGGTAAAAATCTGGCGGAGCAGATTCGCGATCACTATCCGCGTCCCGTAGTGTGGTTCTATTGGGTTCAGGCAGAAATTATTGCGATGGCAACCGACCTGGCGGAATTTATTGGTGCGGCGATCGGTTTTAAACTCATTCTTGGTGTTTCGTTGTTGCAGGGCGCGGTGCTGACGGGGATCGCGACTTTCCTGATTTTAATGCTGCAACGTCGCGGGCAAAAACCGCTGGAGAAAGTGATTGGCGGGTTACTGTTGTTTGTTGCCGCGGCTTACATTGTCGAGTTGATTTTCTCCCAGCCTAACCTGGCGCAGCTGGGTAAAGGAATGGTGATCCCGAGTTTACCTACTTCGGAAGCGGTCTTCCTGGCAGCAGGCGTGTTAGGGGCGACGATTATGCCGCATGTGATTTATTTGCACTCCTCGCTCACTCAGCATTTACATGGCGGTTCGCGTCAACAACGTTATTCCGCCACCAAATGGGATGTGGCTATCGCCATGACTATTGCCGGTTTTGTCAATCTGGCGATGATGGCTACAGCTGCGGCGGCGTTCCACTTTTCTGGTCATACTGGTGTTGCCGATCTTGATGAGGCTTATCTGACGCTGCAACCGCTGTTAAGCCATGCTGCGGCAACGGTCTTTGGGTTAAGTCTGGTTGCTGCCGGACTGTCCTCAACGGTAGTGGGGACACTGGCAGGGCAGGTGGTGATGCAGGGGTTCATTCGCTTCCATATCCCGCTGTGGGTGCGTCGTACAGTCACCATGCTGCCGTCATTTATTGTCATTCTGATGGGATTAGATCCGACACGGATTCTGGTTATGAGTCAGGTGCTGTTAAGTTTTGGTATCGCCCTGGCGCTGGTTCCACTGCTGATTTTCACCAGTGACAGCAAGTTGATGGGCGATCTGGTGAACAGCAAACGCGTAAAACAGACAGGCTGGGTGATTGTAGTGCTGGTCGTGGCGCTGAATATCTGGTTGTTGGTGGGGACGGCGCTGGGATTGTAGTTGAATGAGCGTCGCATCTGGCACTATTGGCGGATGCGGCGTAAACGCCTTATCCGCCCTACGCGTTAAAGATCCGGTTTGTAGGCCTGATAAGACGCGCTAGCGTCGCATCAGGCATTGTGCTCCATTGGCGAATGTGTTTAATGGCGGTGTCCATGTCCGCGGCCTTTTCCGCGATGATCGTCACGATCGCGCCAGCCTTCACGATAGCCACGCTCATACGCTTTACGCTTATCCCAGCCACGATGATAGCCATTATCATGACGCCACCAACGGTTTTTGCGCCACTCATAATTGCGATGCCAGTAGTCACGGTCGCGCCAGTGACCACCGTCCCAGTAATTACCGTAATGATCGCGATCGCCAATTTGTAATTTGATTGATGGCAGTAGGGTGATTTCACCTGCGTTTGCTGCAAGCGGGGTAAATGCCATCAGGGCGGCCGCCAGAAACAGTGACCTGAACATTGTTATTCTCCTTCACGATCGAAGCCGTCAGCGGCCTGTTAACGCAATATTACGGGGAGGTAAAGCCCCGTATCATCGCCATAACTCTTAAATCATAAAGGAGAGCATTTTTTGCTAAACGTTATCGTGGGGTGGCTGTTGCTTCGGACGATTGACCATCATCATCGGCTTACCTGCTAATAACAGCCATGCCGGAAGCATGACGATACAGAGCAGCGGTAGCAATGTGGTATTGGGTACAACGACCGCCGCCATAAAAAGACTTAACCAGCCATCGCGTGTTACCACCAGCACGATGCCGAGAATAGCGCAAGAAACGGTTATTGCCGCTGGTACGGCGGGTACGTGCTCATGCAGCATCAACCCTAATGCCACGCCGACAAACACTGCCGGGAAGATTCGCCCACCGCGAAAGCCACTGGCGGCAGCAACGACCAGGGCGGCAAGTTTAATTACCGCCAGCAAAAAGTAATCGCTGGTGCTGAAAGCCTGATTTGCCACCATCTGCTGCATCTCATCCAGCCCTTTAAACAGCGAAACTGGTCCACCAATAACCCCCAGAATACCGAGAATAAATCCGCCAATACCCAGCACGAGCACCGGATTTTTCATTTGATTCATCATCGCGTGCAACCGTGGTAAGCACCATACGGCGACCATCCCTGCTGCGATGGCAATCGCCGCGACAATTGCACCGCTGAGAATATCGGTCATTTCCATCTGTCCGTAATGCGCAATGGGCAGTGAAAAATGGGGATGGAAAAATAATCCGGTAGTTAGTGCACCAGCTGCTGCCGCCATTAACGGCGCAAAGAGACGATCCCATAGCGGAACTTCACTACTGCCATTTAAGGTTTGCGAAAATATCAACGCCGCTGCAACAGGTGTGCCAAACAGCGCGCCGATGGTTCCGGCAGAGGCTAAAATAGTCCACTCCATTCGGTTGACGCGCGGTAACAGACGAGCGCCAATGGCGACGGCAAGGGCGATATTGATGGTCATGATCGGATGTTCCGGCCCCAGGCTGACGCCGCCAGCAAGACCGAGAATTAATGCTACGATAAGTCCTGGTAGCGCAGAGGGCGGAACTGGTGCGCCGATCAGCGGTTCACAGGCGGGGTCTGGTCCGGCATGACCCTGGCTGAAACGGATAACCAACCCCACCGCAATACCCGTTAGCGTTAATACACCGATGATCCAGAGAGGTGAATCCTGGGCTATCCCCAGAGTTCCCGGCAGTCGTTGCCAGAGCAAATTCTGTAATACCGAGGCGATTTTCATCACCACAATCAGAATAAGACTGGACGCAATCCCAATTGCCACGGCGGGGAGCGATAATAACAACATGGTTCTGGCTCGCGGATGGAGCATGTTCTATTCCTTATGCGGGGTCAGATACTTAGTTTGCCCAGCTTGCAAAAAGGCATCGCTGCAATTGGTGCTGAAACGATAAAGTAAATGTGTGACCCAGATCGATATTTACAGGGAGCCTGCCTTTCCGGCGTTGTTGTTATGCCCCCAGGTATTTACAGTGTGAGAAAGAATTATTTTGACTTTAGCGGAGCAGTTGAAGAATGATAAAGTATGCATTAGTCGGTGATGTGGGCGGCACCAACGCACGTCTTGCTCTGTGTGATATTGCCAGTGGTGAAATCTCGCAGGCTAAGACCTATTCAGGGCTTGATTACCCCAGCCTCGAAGCGGTCATTCGCGTTTATCTTGAAGAACATAAGGTCGAGGTGAAAGACGGCTGTATTGCCATCGCTTGCCCAATTACCGGTGACTGGGTGGCAATGACCAACCATACCTGGGCGTTCTCAATTGCCGAAATGAAAAAGAATCTCGGTTTTAGCCATCTGGAAATTATTAACGATTTTACCGCTGTATCGATGGCGATCCCGATGCTGAAAAAAGAGCATCTGATTCAGTTTGGTGGCGCAGAACCGGTAGAAGGTAAACCTATTGCGGTTTACGGTGCCGGAACAGGGCTTGGGGTTGCGCATCTGGTCCATGTCGATAAGCGTTGGGTAAGCTTGCCGGGCGAAGGCGGTCACGTTGATTTTGCGCCGAATAGTGAAGAAGAGGCCATTATCCTCGAAATATTGCGTGCGGAAATTGGTCATGTTTCGGCGGAGCGCGTGCTTTCTGGCCCTGGGCTGGTGAATTTGTATCGCGCAATTGTGAAAGCTGACAACCGCCTGCCAGAAAATCTCAAGCCAAAAGATATTACCGAACGCGCGCTGGCTGACAGCTGTACCGATTGCCGCCGCGCGTTGTCGCTGTTTTGCGTCATTATGGGCCGTTTTGGCGGCAATCTGGCGCTCAATCTCGGGACATTTGGCGGCGTGTTTATTGCGGGCGGTATCGTGCCGCGCTTCCTTGAGTTCTTCAAAGCCTCTGGTTTCCGTGCTGCATTTGAAGATAAAGGGCGCTTTAAAGAATATGTCCATGATATTCCGGTGTATCTCATCGTCCATGACAATCCGGGTCTTCTCGGTTCCGGTGCACATTTACGCCAGACCTTAGGGCACATTCTGTAAATCCTTCCTGTTATATCGGGAGGTAACTCTCCCGATAATCGTTTAAATCATACAGTTAATTCAATTTTTCTTTGTGTCCCCTCACAAGGCCGACCTGCGTCACACTTCCGTACAGCGGGATTAATTCTCCAGTAAATGCATTATTTGTCTGGTAACGGCGATTTGTTTTGCACGTTCATAATTTCACTTGTCAACTATCACTGAATGAGGAATTAACGATGAGTAAGAAACTGATTGCCTTATGTGCCTGCCCAATGGGCCTGGCTCACACCTTTATGGCCGCTCAGGCGTTGGAAGAAGCGGCGGTAGAAGCCGGTTATGAAGTGAAAATTGAAACCCAGGGCGCGGACGGTATCCAGAATCGCCTGACGGCGCAGGATATCGCCGAAGCAACCATCATCATCCACTCCGTGGCAGTTACCCCGGAAGATAATGAGCGTTTCGAATCACGCGACGTTTATGAAATCACTTTGCAGGACGCAATTAAAAACGCTGCGGGCATCATCAAAGAAATCGAAGAGATGATTGCCTCTGAACAACAGTAATATTCGACAGGGATAATTGTTATGGCCATTAAAAAACGCAGTGCAACCGTTGTGCCTGGCGCATCCGGTGCGGCAGCGGCAGTTAAGAATCCGCAGGCCTCTAAAAGCAGCTTCTGGGGTGAACTCCCGCAGCATGTGATGTCAGGGATTTCACGCATGGTGCCGACCTTAATTATGGGCGGTGTGATCCTCGCTTTCAGCCAGCTGATTGCTTATAGCTGGCTTAAAATTCCTGCTGAGATCGGCATCATGGATGCTCTTAATAGCGGGAAATTCTCCGGTTTCGACCTCTCCTTACTGAAATTTGCCTGGCTGTCGCAGTCCTTCGGCGGCGTGTTGTTTGGTTTTGCCATTCCGATGTTTGCTGCTTTTGTGGCGAACTCTATCGGTGGCAAACTGGCGTTCCCGGCTGGTTTTATCGGCGGCTTGATGTCTACCCAGCCGACGCAACTGCTGAACTTCGATCCCAGCACTATGCAATGGGCGACCTCTTCGCCGGTGCCGTCCACCTTCATTGGTGCGCTGATTATTTCTATCGTCGCGGGTTACCTTGTGAAGTGGATGAACCAGAAAATCCAGTTACCGGATTTCCTGTTAGCGTTCAAAACCACATTTTTGCTACCGATTCTTTCCGCCATTTTTGTCATGCTGGCGATGTACTACGTCATTACCCCCTTTGGCGGCTGGATCAACGGCGTTATCCGTACCGTGCTGACTGCCGCAGGTGAGAAGGGCGCGCTGATGTACGCAATGGGGATCGCCGCGGCGACAGCAATCGACCTTGGTGGCCCGATCAACAAAGCCGCAGGTTTCGTTGCCTTCAGCTTTACCACTGACCACGTATTACCGGTCACCGCTCGTTCTATCGCTATCGTTATTCCTCCGATTGGTCTGGGGCTGGCGACCATTATTGACCGTCGTTTAACCGGCAAACGCCTGTTCAACGCTCAACTTTATCCGCAGGGTAAGACCGCGATGTTCCTTGCCTTTATGGGGATTAGTGAGGGTGCGATTCCGTTTGCGCTGGAAAGCCCCATCACCGCCATTCCGTCGTATATGGTCGGCGCGATTGTCGGCTCAACCGCCGCTGTCTGGCTGGGCGCAGTGCAATGGTTCCCGGAATCCGCTATCTGGGCATGGCCGCTGGTCACTAACCTTGGCGTCTATATGGCGGGGATCGCGCTGGGGGCAGTCATAACTGCGCTGATGGTGGTGTTCCTGCGTCTGATGATGTTCCGTAAAGGCAAATTGTTAATCGATAGCCTGTAAGAAGGAAAATCCAGATGACATTACTCGCTTCGCTGCGCGACTGGCTTAAGGAGCAACAACTGGATGCAGTGCTTCTCTCCTCACGGCAGAACAAACAGCCGCATCTGGGGATCTCCACCGGATCAGGCTATGTGGTTATTAGCCGTGAAAGTGCGCACATTCTGGTAGATTCGAGCTATTTCGTTGAGGTGGAAGCCCGTGCGCAAGGCTACCAGCTGCATTTGCTTGACGCGACGAACACGCTTACCACTATCGTCAATCAAATCATTGCCGATGAGCAGTTGCAAACGCTCGGTTTTGAAGGCCAGCAGGTGAGTTGGGAAACCGCGCACCGCTGGAAGTCTGAACTCAATGCGAAACTGGTTAGCGCCACGCCGGATGTGCTGCGGCAAATCAAAACGCCAGAGGAGGTGGAGATAATCCGCCTCGCCTGTGGGATTGCCGATCGCGGAGCGGAGCATATTCGCCGCTTTATTCAGGCGGGGATGAGCGAGCGCGAGATAGCCGCTGAACTGGAGTGGTTTATGCGCCAGCAGGGCGCAGAAAAAGCCTCTTTTGACACCATTGTCGCCAGCGGCTGGCGCGGGGTGCTGCCGCACGGCAAAGCCAGCGACAAGATTGTTGCAGCGGGCGAGTTTGTCACTCTCGATTTTGGTGCGCTGTATCAGGGCTACTGCTCTGATATGACGCGCACCTTGCTGGTGAATGGCGAAGGGGTGAGCGCCGAATCTCACCCGCTGTTTGACGTCTATCAGATTGTCCTGCAGGCACAGCTCGCGGCAATCTCTGCAATTCGCCCCGGCGTGCGCTGCCAGCAGATTGACGACGCCGCGCGCCGGGTCATTACCGAGGCTGGATTTGGCGACTATTTCGGTCATAACACTGGTCACGCTATCGGCATTGAAGTCCATGAAGATCCGCGTTTTTCACCGCGGGACACCACGACGCTACAGCCAGGCATGTTGCTGACCGTGGAGCCGGGGATTTATTTGCCAGGGCAAGGGGGCGTGCGCATCGAAGATGTTGTGCTGGTTACCCCGCAAGGCGCAGAAGTGCTCTACGCCATGCCGAAAACAGTGTTGCTCACGGGAGAGGCATAATGGATTTATCGCTATTAAAAGCGTTGAGCGAGGCAGATGCGATCGCCTCCTCGGAACAGGAAGTGCGGCAGATCCTGCTGGAAGAAGCGGATCGCCTGCAAAAAGAAGTGCGATTTGATGGTCTGGGATCGGTGCTGATCCGCCTCAATGAATCGACAGGGCCGAAGGTGATGATCTGCGCCCATATGGACGAAGTGGGATTTATGGTGCGCAGCATCTCCCGCGAAGGGGCAATTGATGTGCTGCCGGTTGGCAACGTGCGCATGGCTGCCCGCCAGCTGCAGCCGGTGCGCATCACCACCCGTGAAGAGTGCAAAATTCCAGGCCTGCTTGACGGCGACCGGCAGGGGAATGACGTCAGCGCCATGCGCGTGGACATTGGTACGCGCTCGTATGACGAAGTGATGCAGGCGGGAATTCGTCCAGGCGATCGCGTCACCTTTGATACAACTTTTCAGGTTCTCCCTCACCAGCGGGTGATGGGGAAAGCCTTTGATGACCGCCTCGGTTGCTACCTGCTGGTGACGTTACTGCGCGAACTACACAGCGCTGAACTGCCTGCGGAAGTGTGGCTGGTGGCCAGTTCCAGCGAAGAGGTGGGGGTACGCGGCGGGCAAACTGCCACCCGCGCGGTGTCGCCGGATGTCGCCATTGTGCTTGATACCGCCTGCTGGGCGAAAAACTTTGATTATGGCGCGGCTAACCATCGTCAGATTTGTAACGGGCCGATGCTGGTGTTAAGCGACAAGTCGCTGATTGCGCCGCCAAAACTTACCGCGTGGATCGAAACCGTGGCGGCAGAAATTGGCGTGCCGTTACAGGCAGATATGTTCAGCAACGGCGGCACGGACGGCGGAGCGGTGCACTTAACCGGCACCGGCGTGCCTACAGTGGTGATGGGGCCAGCAACCCGCCACGGACATTGCGCCGCATCGATTGCCGATTGCCGTGACATTTTGCAGATGCAGCAGCTTTTATCTGCCCTTATTAAACGTCTTACGCGTGAGACGGTTGTTCAACTGACGGATTTCAGATGATCTCCTGATTAACCCGGAGCGGTTATGTTAACGATTCAATTTCTCTGTCCTTTGCCAAACGGTCTTCATGCTCGTCCGGCGTGGGAACTTAAAGAACAGTGCAGCCAGTGGCAAAGCGAAATCACCTTTATCAACCATCGCCAGAACGCAAAGGCCGATGCGAAAAGCTCGCTGGCGCTGATTGGCACCGGTACTTTATTTAATGACAGTTGCAGCCTGAACATTAGCGGCAGCGATGAAGAGCAGGCGCAGCGCGTGTTGGAAGAGTACATCCAGGTGCGCTTTATCGACAGCGACAGCATCCAGCCAACGCAGGCAGAACTGACGGCGCATCCGCTGCCGCGTTCATTAAGCCGCCTGAACCCGGATTTACTGTACGGCAATGTGCTGGCAAGCAGCGTCGGCGTGGGTACGCTGACCCTGTTACAAAGCGACAGCCTCGACAGTTATCGGGCAATCCCCGCCAGTGCGCAAGATTCCACCCGGCTGGAGCACAGCCTTGCAACGCTTGCCGAGCAACTGAACCAGCAATTGCGTGAGAGTGACGGCGAAAGCAAAACTATCCTTAGCGCCCATTTGTCGCTGATTCAGGATGATGAATTCGCGGGCAATATCCGTCGTCTGATGACAGAACAGCATCAAGGGCTGGGGGCGGCGATCATCAGCAATATGGAGCAGGTTTGCGCCAAACTTTCTGCTTCTGCCAGTGATTATCTGCGCGAACGTGTTAGCGACATTCGCGATATTAGCGAACAGTTGCTGCATATCACCTGGCCGGAACTGAAGCCGCGCAACAATCTGGTGCTGGAAAAACCGACTATTCTGGTAGCCGAGGATTTAACCCCAAGCCAGTTTTTGAGCCTCGATTTAAAAAATCTTGCAGGCATGATTCTGGAGAAAACTGGGCGCACCTCGCATACCCTGATTCTGGCCCGCGCCTCGGCGATCCCGGTACTGAGCGGCCTGCCGCTGGATGCGATTGCCCGTTATGCCGGGCAACCGGCGGTGCTTGACGCCCAGTGCGGCGTGCTGGCGATTAACCCGAATGACGCGGTGAGCGGTTATTATCAGGTCGCACAGACGCTGGCGGATAAACGCCAAAAACAACAGGCGCAGGCCGCCGCGCAGCTGGCCTATTCCCGTGATAACAAGCGTATTGATATTGCGGCGAATATCGGCACCGCTCTGGAAGCGCCAGGCGCGTTTGCCAACGGCGCGGAAGGCGTTGGACTGTTCCGTACTGAAATGCTCTATATGGATCGCGACAGCGCGCCGGACGAGCAGGAGCAATTTGAAGCCTACCAGCAGGTGCTACTGGCAGCGGGCGACAAGCCGATTATCTTCCGCACAATGGACATCGGTGGCGATAAAAGCATTCCTTATCTGAATATTCCCCAGGAAGAGAACCCGTTCCTCGGCTATCGTGCGGTACGTATTTACCCGGAATTTGCTGGCCTGTTCCGCACTCAACTACGGGCGATTTTGCGCGCCGCCAGTTTTGGCAACGCCCAGTTGATGATCCCGATGGTCCACAGTCTCGATCAGATCTTATGGGTGAAGGGCGAGATCCAAAAAGCGATCGTTGAGCTTAAGCGCGATGGCCTGCGTCATGCAGAGACGATTACGCTTGGGATCATGGTGGAAGTGCCGTCGGTGTGCTACATCATCGACCACTTCTGCGATGAGGTCGATTTCTTCAGTATCGGCTCCAACGATATGACCCAGTATCTGTATGCGGTCGATCGTAATAACCCGCGCGTATCGCCGCTATATAACCCGATTACGCCATCGTTCCTGCGCATGTTGCAGCAAATAGTTACCACTGCGCATCAGCGGGGCAAATGGGTAGGCATTTGCGGTGAACTGGGCGGTGAAAGCCGTTATCTGCCGCTACTGCTTGGGCTGGGCCTGGATGAGCTGAGTATGAGTAGCCCGCGTATTCCGGCGGTGAAAAGCCAGCTTCGTCAACTGGATAGCGAGGCGTGTCGGGAACTGGCGCGTCAGGCATGTGAATGCCGCAGTGCGCAGGAAATTGAAGCGTTACTCACCGCCTTTACGCCGGAAGAAGACGTTCGCCCACTGCTGGCGCTGGAGAATATCTTTGTTGATCAGGATTTTAGCAATAAAGAGCAGGCGATCCAGTTCCTGTGCGGCAACCTCGGCGTTAACGGGCGCACTGAACATCCGTTTGAGCTGGAAGAAGATGTCTGGCAGCGGGAAGAGATTGTTACCACCGGCGTTGGTTTTGGCGTAGCGATCCCGCACACCAAATCTCAGTGGATCCGTCATTCCAGTATCAGCATTGCCCGGCTGGCGAAACCGATTGACTGGCAGTCAGAAATGGGCGAAGTCGAACTGGTGATCATGCTGACGCTGGGTGCTAACGAAGGGATGAATCATGTGAAAGTCTTCTCGCAGCTGGCGCGTAAACTGGTGAATAAAAACTTCCGCCAGTCGTTGTTTGCCGCGCAAGATGCACAAAGTATCCTGACGCTGCTGGAAATAGAATTAACCTTCTGACGTTAGCCCTGAAAACGGGCGCTGTACTCTCCCGGCGTCAGACCAAACTGACGCCGGAAAACGCGACAAAAATAGTCGCTATCCGGAAAACCGCAACGCTGTGCCACTTCATGAATTGACAGATGATATTTCTGCAAAATCATCCTCGCCTTCGCCATTCGCACCCAACGCACATACTCGATAAAACGCATCGTTCCATGCTGAGCAAACAGTTTTGACAGATGATTGGGCGTGATATTAAAAAACTGCGCCACGCTCTCGCGGGTGAGCGGCTGGGTATAATTATCCTGAACCCAGTTACAAATGCTGTGATAGAGAAAATCGCCGCGCGGTTGCGAATTACCCGGCGGCATATTCACCACGTTGCGGCAAAGATGCAGCAAACTTAACACCAGTGGCTGAATGATATTCTGCTCCAGCGGCGAACGGCTAAGATGAGTGAGGGCGGTAAGCATCGCTTCACCTTCACCGCGTTGCAGGCTGGGAAGCTGGATCTGGCGAGCAGGATGCAACAACGACGTGGTGCGGCTATCGTAAAACGATAACCCAAGCCAGGTCGGTGCGAACACCAGGCTTAACAGCATCACCGGTTTGTTGTTGATCGGTAAATTAGCCGCGCGTGCCGGAATAAACAGCATTTCTCCTTCCACCATTCGCTGCTGCTTTGCTTCCAGCAGGTTGCCGTATTCGCCGCGCAGCACGATATCCAGACGGGGAAAATCAATACATAAACTGCCCACCGGTAACGAGGCAGGCTGGCTGGCAAACCAGACGCGCCCCAGTAGTTGCGAGTTAAGCACCAGGCCGCTGAACAGATCGGCGAAAAATTGTTGATCGGCGGGCAAGCCTGGTGCTTTCATGAAAGTTCCCGATTAAAGATGCATTAACTGGCGAAATTCTTTCACTTTGCTGCGGCTGACCGGCACTTCAAAATCCAGATCTTTCAGTCGCAGAATGTAGGTGTTATTAAACCACGGTTCGATTTCGCGTATTTTGTTCAGATTGACACAAAATGAGCGATGGCAGCGGAAAAAATGCGACGGCGGCAGTTTGCTGCAAAATTCGGTAATGTTCATCGGCATTACGTAGGATTCACGCCGCGTATAGACAAAGGTCATTTTCTCGTGCGCTTCGGCGTAATAGATATCGTTAATTGGCGTGACGATTATTCGCTCATCTTTCACCAGATTAATGGTGTCATTCTCACGCGTTACCGTCGCGGCAGGCGTACTGCTGGTCTGCTGTTGTTGCCAGGCCGCTTCCAGTTTTTGCAGCATCCCGGTAATACGTGACTCCTGATACGGTTTGAGAATGTAGTCAAACGCCTCCAGTTCAAACGCTTCTACCGCATGTTCTTTCCACGCGGTGATGAACACAATAAACGGTTTATGGGCGAACTGGCTGATGTTTTGCGCCAGCAACACGCCATCCAGCGACGGAATATTGATATCCAGAAAAATGGCGTCGACGCGGTTATGCTGCAAAAACTTCAACACGTCCAGACCGTCGTCAAAGGTGCCGACAATCTCCATCTGGCTGTGCTCTTTAATTAGCCAGCTCAGTTCCTGTTGTGCCAGGAATTCGTCTTCAACAATGATGACTTTCACAATATCACTCCGGCTCAAAGCAATAACGTAGCCTGTGAGGCGACTGGGGTGCGTTGGTTAGGAATGTAAAACGCAATTTCCGTCCCCGGCTCCAGGCGGCGGATATGCAGCCCCTCGCCATACAATAACTTCACGCGATGATGGACATTCAGCAGGCCAATTTTATTGCCCGGCATTTCATTCGCTTCGACCCGCTCAATCACCTTTGGATCGATGCCGTGCCCGGTATCTCGCACCGCAATGCGTACCCGATTTCCGCACTCTGCAACGCTGATGGTGACAACGCCTTTACCTTTGCAAGGCTGAATACCGTGGACAATGGCGTTCTCCACCAACGGCTGGATCAGCAGGCTGGGAATGCAGCAATTCACCTCTTCATCAATATCATAGATAACCGTCAGCTTGTCACCAAAGCGGGCCTGCTCAATGGCAATATAGTCTTTAATTTGATACAGCTCTTTTTTGATATCGATTTGCTCATCGTCTTTTAATTCAATGTTATAGCGCAGATAACGCGACAGATTAAAGATCAACTGGCGAGCGGTATCCGGATTCAGACGGATTGACGATGAAATAGCGTTCAGAGCGTTAAACAGAAAATGGGGATTAATTTTGCTTTGCAGGGCGCGAAGCTCTGCCTTATTTGCCATTTCACGTAGCTGCTCGGCGCGTGAAACCTCCAGTTGCGTGGAGATGATTTGCGACAGACCAACCGCCATTTCCTGTAATGACGAGGTTATCTGATGCGCGTGGCAGTAGTAAATTTTCAGCGTTCCGGTCACAACGCCTTTCTCCCACAATGGGATCACCAGCATGGAATGAATCTCTGGTGTGCGGTGGGCTTCATCATTGTTTTTAATGATGATTTTTCCGTAATTCATCGCCTGACGGGTAGTCGGGCTAATGAAGTCATCGCCATTCTGATAGTTATGTTCACCCACGCCAACATAGGCCAGCACATGATCGGTATTAGTAATCGCCACCGCATCGGCGTGAATGTCATCGCGGATAATTTCGCAGACCTTGCGTAATGACTCGCTATTGACATGGCGAAACAGCGGTAGCGTTTTGTTGGCGATATCCAGCGCCAGCTTGGCCTGCCGCGCGGCGCTGGCCTCTTTTTCGCCCTCAACGCTTTGCACCAGAAGCACAATAAAGCCGATACAGACGCTACCGAGGATCATTGGAATGCCGATTTTAGAGACGATATCGATCCCCAACGCGGTAGTTGGTGCCCAGACAATTACCAGAATCATGGTCAACGTCTCACACAACATGCCGCCGATAATACCGACGCGCCAGCGCTGTGCTTTGGGGATTTTCAGGTTTATCCAGCCTGATATACAACCCGCCAGAATGCTGGTGATAAAGCAGGGGATCGCCGTCACGCCGCCGATATCAATTAAATACCGGTGAATACCCGCAATCACGCCGGTAATGATGCCTACCCACGGGCCAAACAGAATCCCGCCGGACATCACCGCGATAATACGTACGTTCACCAGCGAGCCTTCTACGGGAACGCCGGACCAGGTGCTGAACAGGGCGAACAGCGAGAAAATGGCGGTAACAGCAAGCAACTCTTTTGGGGAGTGTGCCGACTTGTGCAACAGCTCGCGAAACAGGCGGATACGGATGAGAAAGAACAGGCAGATAAGCATTAACGCTGCCCGATCGAAGACCGCCAGCAGCATGTTGAATATTTCGTGCACGGGTGACTCTGAATAAGGATTAAACCTCTATGATAGGTAACCTGAAGGCTGATGACCAGCAGGCCGTTTTTGAGGAAAAACCATAAATTTAAAAGGGGATTGAAAGATAAATGGTGTATTAGCAATGTATCTCTTGATAATGCACTTCTGGCTGGTAAATTTATTGAAATTATAATGTTAATAAAATTGGTGGTAATTTTCTTGTTAGCGTAGAAAAATTTCCTGTTTTTGAAGTGGAGTTCCTCATTTAAAGCCATTGATAAAAATGTTCTAAAACGCTGGACAGACAGAAATTAATCAGGCTATTTTCAAAACAGCCACCATTGTGGCAGCGTCGCTCGGACGGTCCGGGCGCTAACGTTAATCTGAGGAAATTATGGCTGACACTCGCCCTGAACGTCGCTTTACGCGCATTGATCGTCTCCCGCCCTACGTTTTTAACATCACCGCTGAACTGAAAATGGCTGCGCGTCGGCGCGGCGAAGATATTATCGATTTCAGCATGGGTAACCCGGACGGTGCGACTCCGCCGCATATCGTCGAAAAATTATGTACTGTGGCCCAGCGCCAGGACACGCATGGTTACTCCACTTCACGCGGCATTCCGCGGTTACGTCGCGCCATTTCCCGCTGGTATCAGGATCGCTACGACGTTGAAATCGACCCGGAATCAGAAGCCATCGTCACTATTGGTTCGAAAGAGGGCCTGGCGCATCTGATGCTGGCGACGCTGGATCATGGTGACACGGTGCTGGTGCCGAATCCAAGTTACCCGATCCATATTTATGGCGCGGTGATTGCCGGGGCGCAGGTACGCTCAGTGCCGCTGGTGGAAGGTGTCGATTTCTTCAACGAACTGGAGCGCGCCATTCGTGAAAGTTATCCGAAACCGAAGATGATGATCCTCGGCTTCCCGTCGAATCCAACCGCGCAATGCGTGGAGCTGGAGTTCTTCGAAAAGGTTGTGGCGCTGGCGAAACGCTACGATGTGCTGGTGGTCCACGACCTGGCCTATGCCGATATCGTCTACGATGGCTGGAAAGCGCCGTCAATCATGCAGGTACCGGGTGCACGCGATGTGGCAGTCGAGTTCTTTACGCTGTCGAAAAGCTACAACATGGCGGGCTGGCGTATCGGCTTTATGGTTGGCAACAAAACGCTGGTCAGCGCCCTGGCTCGTATTAAAAGCTATCACGATTACGGCACCTTTACGCCGTTGCAGGTGGCGGCGATTGCGGCGCTGGAGGGCGATCAACAGTGCGTGCGCGACATTGCCGAACAGTACAAACGCCGCCGTGATGTATTGGTTAAAGGGCTGCATGAAGCGGGCTGGATAGTTGAAATGCCGAAGGCTTCGATGTATGTCTGGGCGAAAATACCGGAACCGTATGCTGCCATGGGCTCGCTGGTATTTGCCAAGAAATTGCTTAACGAAGCGAAGGTCTGTGTCTCGCCGGGGATTGGCTTTGGCGACTATGGTGATACGCATGTTCGCTTTGCACTGATTGAAAACCGCGACCGTATTCGTCAGGCCATCAGAGGGATTAAAGCGATGTTCCGTGCCGACGGTTTACTACCCGCCAGCAGCAAACATATTCACGAAAACGCGGAATAAACACCGTCGTCAGAAATGCAAACAGGAGCCTGATGGCTCCTGTTTTTCATTGCACAGTTTGCTTTTAGATCATCAGGGCAAAAGTACCGGCCCAAACGATGACCATAAAAGAAATGCCCATAAAGAAATATTTCACTTTACATCTCTCCGCGTAATTGCTGTTACGCCTGAATGACTTCATTACACCTGATACAGTGAGTTGACACTGGGCAAAGCGACCTTAAAAGCCCTGTATTTTACCGTGGGCATCACCCCAGAATTCTGAGCTAAACTGCTCGAGACGGCGCTAATGTACGCCTAAAACTGAAACGAGACAAGAGGCATTTTCTTATTTACTTTTAGTAACTTACAGGTGTCTCATATCGGCGACAGTTTAATTTCTGACGGTAATAATTAGATATTCAGCGAAGGAAAAAACCTTAAGAAAAAAGCCATAAAAACCATGAGGTTATTATGGCCGATTTGAGGAGGGAAAGAGTAAGAGCAGTTTGTTAAATGTACAACGACGATTCTCCCACCGGGCGCGTTTTAAAGCGACAGTGGATCCAGAGGTACTGCTCCGGTGCGCGCATGATCTCTTTCTCGATAATCTTGTTCATATAGGCAGCGGCTTGATTTTCATCTGTCGGGTAGCCTTCCATCTCTGGGGTGATGAACAAACGATATCCGCTGTAATCCGCTTTTCTTACCATCGTTACGGTCAACATGGCTGCGCCAGAGAGACGGGAGAGAACATAGGTGCCATTGGTTGTGGCGACATTTTCCACCGCAAAGAACGGCGCGAAGGAGCTGCCTTTACGACCATAATCCTGATCGGGAGCAAACCATACCGCTTCACCTTTCTTCAGTGCACCGACAATGCCGCGCAGATTATTTCTGCCGATCATCGCTTTGTTAGAGCGCATGCGCCCACGGGTCTGCACCCATTCCATCAGCTGATTATTATGTGGACGATAGGTAGCCATCATTGGTTGGCACAGTCCCATCACGCGGCCGCCCAGTTCCAGCGACATAAAATGGACGCCGACAACCATTACGCCGCGATTTTGCATTTGTGCGCGTTTAAGGTTATCCAACCCTTCAACATCAAACCATTTACGTACGCGACTGTCGGGCCAGAACCATGCCATGCCGGTTTCTACCAGCGCCATGCCGAGTGAACGAAAGTTTTCGGCAATCATCTTCTCGCGTTCTTCCGCAGAATGCTGCGGGAAACAAAGTTCCAGGTTTTTACGGGCGATAGATTCACGACGTTTCAGGAATGGTCGCGCCATTGCGCCAATACGCGTGCCGAGAAAGCAGAGAACAGGATAAGGAAGCTGTACCCAAAGCCAGAGTACACCAAGCCCAAACCATGTGAGCCAGTAGCGAGGATGTAGAAACTCGCGGGAAAATTTGCATTGTGGAAACATAGTTACCTTCTGTAGATACGAATTGTTGTATCGCAGAAGATTCCATGTCGACAGCGGTACACTCAATTGGTTGGGCCATCATGTACGACAATGGTTCCTGTAAAGTGTGTAAAGACTAGTCAGGACATAACCACGAGGAGCATGAATGCGGTATCTGTACTTTATCACTCGCTGACTGCTTTCAGCTACTGATTATTAATCGTGCAAAGTAAATATTTTTCCGTACACAACAGTCTTGCATTTAACATGCTGTTTTCATTGATGCTTAGCAAAAATTGCCAGAGGTTAAGGATTGTCTTACTATTAAAGTGACTGAAGTTACAGGTTTTTTAGCGCGGCAGGAGGTTGAGCTATGATTTATTTATGGATGTTTCTCGCCCTGTGTATTGTCTGCGTAAGCGGCTACATCGGTCAGGTACTGAACGTGGTATCGGCGGTCTCTTCTTTCTTCGGCATGGTGATCCTCGCTGCACTCATTTATTACTTCACCATGTGGTTAACTGGCGGTAATGAACTAGTGACGGAGATATTTATGTTTCTTGCCCCGGCTTGTGGCTTGATGATTCGCTTTATGGTGGGGTATGGCAGGCGATAGTGGGTCAGGATGGCTCATTTGGGCAGGTGTTCACATCAGCATCAGACATGATTGTTCACCTGCCATGTGACAGACGCTATCGCACAGGATGAATAAGATAATTCGCCTTTGTCGGATAAGTAGGCGTGATTTCTTCTGTGAGGTTTAATGGTGGCGCATCTTCTCTCATCTTAAACAAAATCGCCTGTGATGGCTGAAGTTTTGTAGAGTGTGTGGTCGTCATCGCTGATGTTTTTTCAGTCTCTTTATAGCTCCTCTCACTTACACCACCAGAAATGGAAAATGCAAAAACATTGCATGCCATAATATAGACCAATAAAAATAAGCTGAAAAGTATTAAGTTTACTTTCATAGAAAGTTATCCTGAAAATGGTTCACTGAGAACCTACGATGTTATGGCTGTATTTACATATAATTAATCAATATTTACATCGATATAATAAATGACATCTCTTTGTGGTACATAAGAATAGTTCTCTGCGACAGGAAGCAGATTCCTACAATTGTAAGACTAAAATACTTCTTGCGATAATAACTACAACTGTAAGATAACCCTTTCAAAATGACCGTTGCTCTCTGATTTCTCATTTCATGCTCACCCAATATGATGGCGGCGTTTTCTAAAACTGTTAAAGAATGAGGTAAGTATGAAACGTTTAATTATGGCTACGATGGTCACAGCAATTCTGGCATCTTCAACTGTATGGGCTGCTGATAATGCACCGGTAGCGGCACAACAGCAAACTCAGCAAGTTCAGCAAACCCAGAAAACGGCAGCAGCAGAGCGTATCTCTGAACAAGGTTTATATGCGATGCGTGACGTGCAGGTAGCGCGCCTGGCTCTGTTTCATGGCGATCCAGAAAAGGCAAAAGAACTGACCAATGAAGCTTCCGCTTTGCTGTCAGATGACAGTACCGAATGGGCAAAGTTCGCTAAGCCAGGTAAAAAGACCAATCTCAATGATGACCAATATATTGTCATTAATGCATCTGTCGGAATTTCTGAGAGTTATGTAGCAACTCCCGAAAAAGAAGCCGCGATAAAAATTGCCAATGAAAAAATGGCGAAAGGGGATAAAAAGGGCGCAATGGAAGAACTTCGCCTGGCCGGTGTTGGCGTAATGGAAAACCAATATCTGATGCCGCTTAAACAGACTCGTAATGCACTTGCTGATGCGCAGAAACTGCTTGATAAAAAGCAATACTACGAGGCAAACCTGGCGCTGAAAGGTGCGGAAGATGGAATCATCGTCGACAGCGAAGCACTGTTTGTGAACTAATGCTGACAGGCAGTATATTGAGGTAAAGGATTTAACTCCCTCCAGCCGACAATTTTTTATGACCACAATACGACAGGTTGTGGTCATAAAATTATTTGGCGCTCGCGGTTCTATAAACACGCATTTTATCTTCCTCAAAGTAAACCCCAATAATCCCGTGTCATCACAAATCATTTATTATGTTATGTTTTATGGTACGCTTTAAAAAGCGTAATCATACCCTTACTTGTAAATCACCGGCGCTTCTTACAGTTGTAAGAATAACATCACAAATGTCGCGACTCTCTCTGATTACCACGAATCAATATTTATCATATTCTTCTTTTCGTCCTCACTACTTACCATGCAGAAAGGAATTGGAAGTGGCGATGAAATGATTTTCAGCACTTGATACAGGATTTTAAAAATATCGAGTGCAGCTACGACGATATTTTGCGGGTTATTTATAGAAGATATTACGCCTTAAATAAACGCTAAATTAACACATATTTAATTAACTAATAGGTATTGCTATGTCAACTCCACTTCAAGGAATTAAAGTTCTCGATTTCACCGGTGTGCAATCTGGCCCATCTTGTACTCAAATGCTGGCCTGGTTTGGCGCTGACGTTATTAAAATTGAACGTCCCGGCGTTGGTGACGTAACGCGTCACCAGCTGCGAGATATTCCTGATATCGATGCGCTTTACTTCACCATGCTTAACAGTAACAAACGTTCTATTGAGTTAAATACCAAAACAGCGGAAGGCAAAGAGGTAATGGAAAAGCTGATCCGCGAAGCTGATATCTTAGTCGAGAACTTTCATCCAGGGGCCATTGATCACATGGGCTTCACCTGGGAGCATATTCAAGAAATCAATCCACGTCTGATTTTTGGTTCGATCAAAGGGTTTGATGAGTGTTCGCCTTATGTGAATGTAAAAGCCTATGAAAACGTTGCTCAGGCAGCGGGTGGCGCGGCATCCACTACGGGTTTTTGGGATGGTCCGCCGCTGGTAAGCGCTGCAGCGTTGGGTGACAGCAACACCGGAATGCATTTGCTGATCGGTTTGCTTGCTGCTTTGCTGCATCGCGAAAAAACGGGGCGTGGGCAACGAGTCACCATGTCAATGCAGGATGCCGTATTGAACCTTTGCCGCGTGAAATTACGTGACCAGCAGCGTCTCGATAAATTGGGTTATCTGGAAGAATACCCGCAGTATCCGAATGGTACATTTGGTGATGCAGTTCCCCGCGGTGGTAATGCAGGTGGTGGCGGTCAGCCTGGCTGGATCCTGAAATGTAAAGGCTGGGAAACCGATCCGAACGCCTATATTTATTTCACTATTCAGGAGCAAAACTGGGAAAACACCTGTAAAGCCATCGGCAAACCAGAATGGATTACCGATCCGGCATACAGTACAGCCCATGCCCGACAGCCACATATTTTCGATATTTTTGCTGAAATCGAAAAATACACTGTCACTATTGATAAACATGAAGCGGTGGCCTATTTGACTCAGTTTGATATTCCTTGTGCACCGGTTTTAAGTATGAAAGAAATTTCACTTGATCCCTCTTTGCGCCAAAGTGGCAGTGTTGTTGAAGTGGAACAACCGTTGCGTGGAAAATATCTGACCGTTGGTTGTCCAATGAAATTCTCTGCTTTTACGCCGGATATTAAAGCTGCGCCGCTATTAGGTGAACATACCGCTGCTGTATTGCAGGAGCTAGGTTATAGCGACGATGAAATTGCTGCAATGAAGCAAAACCACGCCATCTGATATTAACGGGGGCTTCTGGCTCCCAATTTATAAAAATTTCGAGGTTATTAATCATGTCAGATCAACTTCAAATGACAGATGGTATGCATATCATCGTTGAAGCATTAAAACAGAATAATATTGACACTATTTATGGTGTTGTAGGTATTCCTGTGACGGATATGGCACGCCATGCCCAGGCGGAAGGCATTCGTTATATTGGTTTTCGTCATGAGCAGTCGGCAGGCTATGCCGCTGCGGCAAGCGGTTTTCTTACCCAAAAACCGGGGATCTGCCTGACAGTTTCTGCGCCAGGATTCCTCAATGGTTTGACGGCATTGGCCAACGCAACGGTAAATGGTTTTCCGATGATCATGATTAGCGGCTCCAGCGACCGCGCGATCGTCGACCTACAGCAAGGTGATTATGAAGAGCTGGACCAAATGAATGCGGCAAAACCGTATGCCAAAGCAGCATTTCGCGTTAATCAGCCGCAGGATCTTGGCATTGCATTGGCACGCGCTATCCGGGTCTCTGTATCGGGTCGCCCTGGCGGAGTTTATCTTGATTTGCCAGCAAATGTCCTGGCCGCGACGATGGAAAAAGACGAAGCGTTAACCACGATTGTTAAAGTTGAAAATCCGTCGCCAGCATTATTGCCATGCCCGAAGTCAGTCACTAGCGCAATTTCGCTTTTAGCAAAAGCTGAACGGCCATTAATTATCCTTGGCAAAGGCGCGGCGTATTCACAAGCTGATGAACAGCTTCGTGAATTTATTGAAAGTGCTCAGATTCCATTCCTGCCAATGTCTATGGCGAAAGGGATCCTTGAAGATACGCATCCACTTTCTGCGGCAGCTGCGCGTTCGTTTGCCCTGGCAAATGCTGACGTTGTCATGCTTGTTGGTGCACGACTGAATTGGTTATTGGCACACGGTAAAAAAGGATGGGCGGCAGATACACAGTTTATTCAACTGGATATTGAACCGCAGGAAATTGACAGCAACCGCCCCATTGCTGTGCCAGTCATTGGTGATATTGCATCCAGTATGCAAGGTATGCTGGCAGAACTGAAACAAAACACATTTACGACTCCACTGGTATGGCGCGATATTTTAAATATCCACAAGCAGCAAAATGCACAAAAAATGCATGAAAAATTAAGTACAGATACTCAACCATTAAATTACTTTAATGCATTAAGTTCTGTGCGCGACGTATTGCGCGAGAACCAGGATATTTATTTAGTTAATGAAGGTGCAAATACCCTGGATAATGCACGAAATATTATTGATATGTATAAACCACGTCGTCGTCTGGATTGTGGTACCTGGGGTGTCATGGGCATCGGTATGGGCTATGCCATCGGTGCTAGCGTGACTTCTGGTTCTCCGGTTGTCGCCATTGAAGGTGATAGTGCTTTTGGTTTCAGTGGGATGGAAATTGAAACGATTTGTCGATATAACCTGCCGGTGACGATCGTTATTTTTAATAATGGCGGCATCTACAGAGGAGACGGTGTTGATCTCAGTGGCGCTGGTGCACCATCTCCAACGGATCTGTTGCACCATGCAAGGTATGACAAATTAATGGATGCGTTTCGTGGCGTTGGCTATAACGTCACCACGACAGATGAACTTCGTCATGCTTTAACCACCGGTATTCAGTCGCGCAAACCGACCATTATTAATGTGGTCATCGACCCTGCAGCAGGAACTGAAAGTGGCCATATTACCAAACTTAACCCAAAACAAGTCGCTGGTAATTAAATACTGACATCGTCTCCTCTTGCCAATTCATTATGCGATGGTGAGGGGACCCTTATCGGAAATACTATTATGCTAACATTTTTTATTGGCGATTTATTGCCTATTATCGTAATCATGCTGTTGGGTTATTTTAGCGGCAGACGAGAAACTTTTTCAGAAGATCAAGCCCGCGCATTTAATAAACTGGTATTAAACTACGCGCTTCCTGCGGCTCTATTTGTATCTATTACTCGGGCAAACAGGGAAATGATTTTTGCGGACACTCGTCTGACCCTTGTATCACTTGTGGTTATTGTCGGATGTTTCTTTTTCTCCTGGTTCGGTTGCTACAAATTTTTTAAACGTACCCATGCAGAAGCAGCTGTATGTGCATTAATTGCAGGTTCACCTACCATTGGATTCCTGGGGTTTGCAGTTCTCGATCCTATTTATGGTGATTCCGTATCAACAGGTTTAGTGGTAGCAATTATTTCTATTATTGTTAACGCAATTACTATTCCTATTGGTCTGTATTTGCTGAATCCTTCTTCAGGAGCGGATGGTAAGAAGAATAGTAATCTGAGTGCATTAATTTCTGCGGCAAAGGAGCCAGTAGTATGGGCACCTGTTCTGGCAACGATCCTGGTGTTGGTTGGGGTAAAAATTCCGGCAGCATGGGACCCAACCTTTAATCTGATTGCGAAGGCTAACTCAGGGGTAGCGGTATTCGCTGCGGGGTTGACTCTGGCTGCACATAAATTCGAGTTCAGTGCCGAAATTGTTTATAACACCTTCCTGAAGCTGATTCTGATGCCACTGGCACTGCTTCTCGTTGGTATGGCATGTCATTTGAACAGCGAACATCTGCAGATGATGGTACTGGCAGGCGCATTACCGCCGGCATTCTCCGGAATTATTATTGCCAGCCGGTTTAATGTCTACACCCGTACTGGTACAGCGTCATTGGCTGTGAGCGTACTGGGCTTTGTCGTCACGGCTCCCTTGTGGATTTATGTCAGTCGACTGGTTTCATAATTAATCATGTTATTGATTTTACATAAATGCCGAAGTGTCTTTTCACCTTCGGCTTTTTTCAAGGCATAAGCAAATGACAAATAATGAAAGCAAAGGGCCGTTTGAAGGCTTATTAGTTATCGATATGACACATGTCCTTAATGGACCTTTCGGAACTCAACTTCTTTGTAATATGGGCGCAAGGGTAATTAAAGTTGAGCCGCCGGGTCATGGTGATGATACCCGCACATTTGGTCCCTATGTGGATGGACAGTCACTCTATTACAGTTTTATTAATCATGGCAAAGAGAGTGTGGTTCTTGATTTAAAGAATGATTACGATAAAAGTATATTTATAAATATGCTCAAACAAGCTGATGTATTAGCTGAGAATTTTCGCCCAGGTACAATGGAAAAACTGGGGTTTTCATGGGAAACGCTTCAAGAAATCAACCCGCGCCTCATATATGCTTCATCGTCAGGTTTCGGACATACCGGTCCGCTAAAAGATGCTCCTGCCTACGATACCATCATTCAGGCAATGAGCGGGATAATGATGGAAACAGGATATCCTGATGCTCCGCCAGTGCGCGTTGGTACATCTCTTGCGGATCTATGCGGCGGTGTCTATTTATTCAGCGGAATAGTGAGTGCACTTTATGGCCGCGAAAAGAGCCAGAGAGGGGCGCATGTCGATATAGCGATGTTTGATGCCACGCTGAGTTTTCTGGAGCATGGTCTGATGGCATATATCGCGACAGGGAAGTCACCACAACGTCTGGGAAATCGCCATCCCTACATGGCACCTTTTGATGTTTTCAATACTCAGGATAAGCCGATTACGATTTGTTGTGGTAATGACAAGCTTTTTTCTGCGTTATGCCAGGCACTGGAGCTTACGGAACTGGTTAATGATCCCCGATTTAGCAGCAATATTTTACGCGTACAAAACCAGGCTATTCTTAAACAATATATTGAGCGGACGTTAAAAACGCAGGCAGCTGAAGTTTGGTTAGCCAGAATACATGAAGTTGGTGTACCCGTCGCGCCGTTATTAAGTGTGGCTGAGGCCATTAAATTGCCACAAACTCAGGCGAGAAATATGTTGATTGAAGCCGGGGGAATAATGATGCCGGGTAATCCGATAAAAATCAGCGGCTGCGCGGACCCGCATGTTATGCCGGGAGCGGCAACGCTCGACCAGCATGGGGAACAAATTCGCCAGGAGTTCTCATCATAAATGTAAGATGTGCTGGTAAATAGCTCCCACATTTGAACATTGTGGGAGCCGCTATTTAGTCATTTTTCTGACAGAAAACAGCAATCTCCTGGTCCAGCTCTGCAATGTGTTCTTTTACAGAGTTCAGCAACTGAAGAATTTCAGGCTTACTGTCATCTGAAACAGGTGTTATTTCTAACTGATGGCTAATATTAATCAACTTTTGCAAATTCAGGATGTTAGCCGCACCGTGGATGCGATGAATACACTGATGGAAAGTTCTGTTATCGCCAGCTTCTAGTGCTTGAAACGCAGCGGGTAGATCTTTATGCGTTTCATGCTGGAAAGTGATGAGAATCTCCTGCATCAGTTGTAGATCGTTCGCCGTATTATTTTTCAGGGCTTCGATATCAAGGTGGCGATACTGAGGTGCAATATGCGCAACCTGGTGTAACTGACTTAAATGTGTTTTCAGTACATCCAGGGTCAACGGTTTGAACAAACATAAGTTCATGCCGCAACTTAACCCTTTTTCACGTTCGTTAGCCTGTGCGTTGGCTGTAAGCCCCCAGATGGGTAAGGAAGAATTTTGCTCACGGAGTTTGCGAGTCAACTCAAAACCATCCATATTCGGCATATTAACGTCAGTAATAAGCAGATCATAATGTTGCATACTGACTTTGTGTAGCGCTTGCACACCATCAGTGGCTTCATCAACATCATATCCTAATAGATTTAGCTGGCGTTTGAGTAATAGCCTGTTGGTCGGATGATCATCGCGATTAATATGCTCAACTTTTCAGGTAGTGTGATGGGGTGTTCTGCTTTTGCCTCGACAGTCGCCACTTGCTGGCTAATTTCTACCGGGATTGTGATCGTAAATGTTGTTCCTATGCCTGGATGACTTTCTAATGACAAATCGCCCTGCATATTTTTAATTAATTCTTTGCAGATCATTAAGCCTAAGCCAGATCCTGTTTGCTGGCGACCTGCACTTGTTTGGCTGTAGCGTTTAAAGAGTTGTTGTTGTTCTTCCTGCGATAATCCACTTCCAGAATCCATAATCGTCATTTTGATAACAGCGTGGTTGTCATCAATGTGAACCAGGGAGGTCGTAATTTTTACTGCCCCCTCGGTGGTAAATTTGAGAGCATTGCTCAGTAAATTTGATAAGACCTGCTTAAACGCCTGAGGGTCGATCTTAACCAGGTAATGATCAGGAAATGTACTGCTGCAACTTAATGCGATCGATTTGCTTGCAGCAATCGCACCGAAAGAGTGACAAGTGTTCTGGACTAAAGTAGGGATATCGACCCATTGTGGTTGAAGTTGATAGTTACCCGATTCAATTTTGTCGACATCAAGGATTTCACCAATTAAGCCGAGGAGTGATTGTCCGGTGGCGTAGGCAAGTGAAATCGCCTCCACCCGTTGCTCCTTGCTAAGACCAGAACCCGACAGAAGTTCCAGGAAGCCCATAATGGAGCTTATTGGTGTTCTTATTTCGTGACTCATTGTTGCCAGAAACTGACTTTTTGCGACAGTTGCATTGATCGCTTTATTTCTCTCTACTTCGAGTGCATGAATTAAATCACGCGTCTCGGTAATATCTTGCCAACCACAAATATAAACAGCATGATCGCTGGCTGGCAGATTGCATAATGTATGCCAGTGATTAATGCATCTTTTCTCGATGCCATTATCAATTTCAAATACCTGTGTGTATATTGTTCGATTTTCTTTCGTTTCTGCTGTGACTTCATGCGCATTAGAAAAAACATCTTTAAAGGGTGAGTCACTGTTTTCTAATGGTAACATTGCATTTTTGTAGTAATCCGCAGTGAAATAATGTTCAAAAGCACTATTATGACTAATGACATTACCTTGCCAGTTTACAACATAAGTTGGATTTGGTAAGGAATCCGAGAGTGCTTTTCGGAATGATATTTGGTTTTCTAAATCACCCTGAATGACTTTACGACGACGAACTGAGCGTAACAGGTAGAATCCCCATAAAAGGCTACTGCCAACTAATAAAACGGATAATGTCGTAACAATATAAAATTGCTCGCTATAGAGGTCCCATGTGTCAATGGTCACATTGGGCATTTTAATCCATTTTTCCGTCAGGCGCAGAACTTCGCTTGGGGGAATTGCATTCAGTGCTTTATTAATAATATCCTTAAGTTCCGGTTCTCCGCGAGGAAAAGCGAACGAAAGCGATGCATTCGGAACGCCGGGAATAAGAAACTGATACAGTTCATTAGGATAGTAATGATCGATCATGTAACGCGAATTTAGCTGTGTCGCGACCAGAGCATCAAGTTCACCTTCCTTGACCTTGTGAAATGCAGCGCTGGCGTTATCGACTTTTATCCACTCAACCTCCGGATACATCTCTTTTAATTGCGAATGCAGCTCATAATAATATGGAATGGCAACTTTCATTCCTTTTTTTAATGTTTGTTCACTGTCAGGTGCTTTTTGCATGACAAAAACGTATGGCGTTGTTATGAAAGCTTCTGCAAATGAAACATTATTTTCTCGATCTTCACTATAAATAGCGCCAGGTATTATATCCCATCCACCGGGGTTAAGCTGTGTTCCGGCATGGATATTGTGTGAAACGGTGATCGGAGAAAAATTTAAACCTGTTTGCAAGGTAATAATATTAAGAATATCCCCCATAACGCCCCGAACCGAGCCATTTTCATCCGTCATAGAATAGGGAGGAGAGTAAGGATTTTCCAGCACCTTTAAATCGGGATGTTGCTTAATCCACTGTTTTTCATGTTCAGTGAGTTCTAATGGTTTGTTCAGAAAGGCCAGGTTTCCTGTATCAAGCCAATTTTGTGAAACTTCATAGCGAACTTCATTTGTTAAAGCATCAACAAATCGATTGAGTACTTCATTAAGAACGACAGATTCTTTTCTGGTCAAGAAAAAATTATATTGACGCGGTGAGTTATAATATTTCACTACATTTAAGGAGTGAGTGAAATAGCGGGAAATCATACTGCTGGTAATGATGTTACTACCAATAAAGTAATCATTCTGTCCGGCTGAGACGGATGCTAATGCCTGATATAAATTTGTAAAAGAGATAATTGTTGCTTTTGGAAATGATTGATGAATTACCTCGTCAGGGGGATAATTTGCTACTCGAGCAATATTTACTGGTTTTGATGAGGTAAGCGGTCGCATTGAATCGTGAAGGGTGGTGACGAGCGCCGGAAAGGTAATTATCAGTGGTTTGGTTGCAGCAATGTCATCATTAAGAGGCGGCGAAGCAACTAAATGTGATAACACTATATCGACTTCACCTTCTTCCAGCGCGTCCATTGCTTTTTGATGATCGGCGTATTCCCGGAGTGTTAATTTGATATTTAACGCTCTTTTTAAAAGATTTAAATAATCAGCATTAATACCACGAACCCGTTGCTGCGAATCGGTATGCAACAAGGTAGCCGTTTGGGACTTGTGTACTGCAATCACAAGATTTTTTTTGCTCGCTAACCAACGTAATTCCTTGTTGCTCAGACGTACTGGATCAAGTGTGACACGGTTGTTACTACTGATGCCACGATATTCGATGTAATCTTCGTCTGCGAAACTTATGGTCGACCAAAGACCACAACAGAGAAGAAAAAAATAGGGTAAAAACTTCATGTGATTAGCCGATTTTGTTACGTTGCGCGAATGTGTAAAGATCCATCAGTGATTTACATTCTAATTTTTCCATCAGGCGACTTTTATAAGTGCTGACAGTTTTGTTGCTGATGAACATTTTTTCAGCAATGTCATTATTATCCTTGCCATCAAGAATATACCGCATGACACTAATTTCTTGTTTCGATAAGGAGTCGAGTTTTTGCTGGTCGGACGTTAAACTTCCAACAAACCGGTTGAGAGAGAAGGGGAAATAGCAGTAGCCATTTTTTGCAGCTTCAATAGCCGCAATGATATTGTTCATGCCTTCTTTTTTACTCACGAATCCATTAGCGCCAGCATCAGCACAATGTTTCCCGTAAAAATGGTCATTTTTAGCGGAGACAATAATAATAATTCCGCTATATTGGCGCTTCCTCAGCGTTTCTAACACCTGGATACCGTTAACTCCGGGGATATCGACATCAATGATGACGATATCAGGCTTAAGTGTTTCCACCCGCTGAACGGCGCTTCCCCCTTCAGTCAACTCCGCTAAGATTTCAATATCGTTTTTGATCAATAAATTACGAATTGCTGCGATAGCAAGAGGATGGTCATCAATAATTATTGCGTTCATAGATTATTCCCTTTGCAATGAAGCATCTCCCTTCTCCCTGTAGTAATACAGACATAAGGCGTCATCTCATTTTCTCAATAAAAATAAGAAAATCTGAGCTTCCTTTAAGATAATTCGACAAGTATACCATATAAATAGTCGGCATAAATGAAATGTCAACAATAAAATCAGGGGTTGTACCGATGATTTATAGTTTCAAGTTAGCACTATAAGTCTTCTTACTAATCCTACAGGCGTAAGAATTGTATTGCAAAAGCCACGGTTTAGTCCTCTGTTGTTTTTTTTGCACCTCATTTAAATTAGGCCTCCAACGTTCCTGGGATAATGTGCAACACATGCACTGTGTTTGATATGAAGAATGAATGCTCTTTTCATTCAATTCATAAATTTCATCTATGAGAAATGAGAGATAATAGTGGAACAGATTAATTCAAATAAAAAACATTCTAACAGAAGAAAATACTTTTCTTTATTGGCGGTAGTTTTATTTATTGCGTTTTCAGGTGCCTATGTCTATTGGTCAATGGAATTAGAAGACATGATTAGTACAGATGACGCCTATGTCACGGGGAATGCAGATCCAATTTCTGCACAAGTCTCAGGTAGTGTCACTGTCGTTAATCATAAAGATACGAACTACGTTCGACAAGGTGACATTTTAGTTTCACTGGATAAAACTGATGCCACTATCGCACTCAATAAAGCTAAAAATAATCTGGCAAATATTGTTCGGCAAACGAATAAACTATACTTACAGGATAAACAATACAGTGCCGAAGTCGCTTCAGCACGTATTCAGTATCAACAATCTTTAGAAGATTATAACCGTCGAGTGCCGTTAGCGAAGCAGGGGGTTATTTCAAAAGAAACGCTGGAGCATACCAAAGATACGTTAATAAGTAGCAAAGCGGCATTGAATGCCGCTATCCAGGCTTATAAAGCGAATAAAGCTTTAGTAATGAACACACCATTAAACCGTCAGCCACAAGTCGTTGAAGCGGCGGATGCAACTAAAGAAGCCTGGTTGGCGCTTAAACGTACGGATATTAAGAGTCCGGTTACCGGCTATATTGCCCAGAGAAGTGTTCAGGTCGGCGAAACAGTGAGCCCCGGACAATCGTTAATGGCTGTCGTACCGGCACGTCAAATGTGGGTTAATGCCAACTTTAAAGAAACACAACTCACGGATGTGCGGATTGGTCAATCGGTCAATATTATCAGCGATCTTTATGGTGAAAATGTTGTGTTTCATGGTCGGGTGACAGGGATCAATATGGGAACCGGCAATGCGTTCTCCTTATTACCTGCACAAAATGCGACAGGGAACTGGATCAAAATCGTTCAGCGTGTACCGGTTGAAGTTTCTCTTGATCCAAAAGAACTCATGGAACATCCCTTGCGTATTGGTTTATCGATGACAGCAACTATTGATACGAAGAACGAAGACATTGCCGAGATGCCTGAGCTGGCTTCAACCGTGACCTCCATGCCGGCTTATACCAGTAAGGCTTTAGTTATCGATACCAGTCCGATAGAAAAAGAAATTAGCAACATTATTTCGCATAATGGACAACTTTAATGGCAATCACTAAATCAACTCCGCACCATTAACCGGTGGGACGTTATGGTGCGTCACTATTGCATTGTCATTAGCGACATTTATGCAAATGTTGGATTCCACTATTTCTAACGTCGCAATACCGACAATATCTGGCTTTCTGGGAGCATCAACAGACGAAGGCACCTGGGTTATCACCTCGTTTGGTGTAGCAAATGCCATTGCGATCCCTGTTACTGGCAGGTTGGCACAAAGAATAGGCGAATTAAGATTATTTTTACTTTCAGTAACCTTTTTTTCGCTGTCTTCATTAATGTGTAGCCTATCGACCAATCTTGATGTGCTGATATTTTTTAGAGTCGTTCAGGGGTTAATGGCGGGGCCGTTAATTCCACTGTCACAGAGTTTATTATTAAGGAATTATCCGCCAGAAAAAAGAACATTTGCTCTGGCATTATGGTCAATGACCGTGATTATCGCTCCGATATGTGGGCCGATATTGGGCGGTTATATTTGTGATAACTTTAGCTGGGGTTGGATATTTTTAATCAATGTCCCTATGGGGATTATCGTCCTGACATTATGCTTAACCTTACTTAAAGGAAGAGAAACTGAGACTTCACCGGTCAAAATGAATCTACCAGGACTGACCCTGTTAGTGCTCGGTGTTGGTGGCTTGCAAATTATGCTTGATAAAGGGCGCGATCTGGATTGGTTCAACTCGAGTACAATAATAATATTAACAGTAGTATCAGTTATTTCTCTGATCTCTTTAGTCATTTGGGAGTCGACCTCAGAGAACCCGATTCTTGATCTCAGTTTGTTTAAGTCCCGTAACTTCACCATTGGTATTGTGAGTATCACATGCGCGTATTTATTTTACTCTGGAGCGATCGTCCTTATGCCGCAGTTACTCCAGGAAACGATGGGGTATAATGCGATATGGGCCGGACTTGCTTATGCGCCCATCGGCATCATGCCACTATTAATTTCACCTTTGATAGGACGTTATGGCAACAAAATAGACATGCGGTTGTTAGTGACATTTAGTTTTTTGATGTATGCGGTTTGCTATTACTGGCGTTCTGTGACATTTATGCCAACGATTGATTTTACAGGCATCATTTTGCCGCAGTTTTTTCAGGGATTCGCCGTTGCCTGTTTCTTTTTACCCTTAACAACGATTTCGTTTTCAGGCTTGCCAGATAATAAATTTGCCAATGCCTCGAGTATGAGTAATTTTTTTCGTACCTTGTCAGGATCAGTTGGTACGTCGTTGACAATGACGCTGTGGGGACGACGCGAATCGTTACACCATAGTCAGTTGACAGCAACCATCGATCAATTTAACCCCGTGTTTAATTCATCGTCACAAATTATGGATAAATATTATGGTTCGCTTTCAGGAGTTCTTAATGAAATTAATAATGAAATAACCCAGCAGTCACTTTCTATTTCTGCAAATGAGATTTTCCGTATGGCGGCTATTGCTTTTATCTTACTTACGGTTTTGGTTTGGTTTGCGAAACCGCCGTTTACAGCGAAAGGCGTTGGGTGATGATAAAAGGAGGGGGTTATAGCGGGTAAGACCGGGGATCTTAAGTCTGCGCTATCGGCAGCATCGCTCACCCAGGGAAAGGATTGCGATGCTGCGTTGAAACGTTATTAACGGCCTTTTGCCAGATATTGATTCATCTCTTCTTCCGGCACCATTCCACCTCCCGTCGCCCACACCAGATGAGTGGTATTACGCAGTTGTTCTGCGCTGAAACCGTGCATCTGTTGGTAACTTACTGATGCACACACGCGCTGAGGTCCGGCCATACCCGCCAGTGCCGAAGGTTCAAGACGAATACCTTCTTCCTGCGCCAGCCAGCCAAGCATGTCATACATGGTTTGATCGCTAAGGGTATAGAAGCCATCCAGCAGACGCACCATTGCCCGCCCGACAAAGCCTGATGCGCGACCAACTGCAAGGCCATCCGCTGCGGTAAGGTTGTCGATACCAATATCCTGAACAGAAATCTGATCGTGTAATCCTGTATGGACGCCTAACAACATACAAGGGGAGTGCGTTGGTTCGGCAAAAAAGCAGTGAACATGATCGCCAAACGCCAGTTTAAGCCCGAATGCGACGCCACCAGGACCACCGCCAACACCACACGGCAGATAGACAAACAGAGGGTTATCAGCATCGACGATACGGCCTTGCTGGGCAAATTGCGCTTTAAGACGCTGGCCAGCGACGGAATACCCAAGGAACAACGTGCGGGAATTTTCGTCATCAATAAAGAAACAGTTCGGGTCAGACTGCGCTGCTTTACGTCCTTCCTCGACGGCAACACCATAATCTTGCTCATATTCCACGACCGTAACGCCATGGCTGCGCAGTTTCGCTTTTTTCCATGCCCGGGCATCAGCAGACATATGAACTGTCACCTTAAAGCCAATGCGGGCGCTCATAATGCCGATTGATAACCCCAGATTTCCGGTTGAGCCCACAGCAATGCTGTATTGGCTAAAGAACTGTTTAAACTCCGGAGAAAGCAGTTTGCTGTAGTCATCATCAAGCGTCAGCAACCCCGCTTCCAGAGCCAGTTTTTCTGCGTGTGCCAGGACTTCATAAATCCCGCCGCGTGCTTTTATGGAGCTGGAAATGGGCAAATGGCTATCTTTTTTCAGTAACAGTTGCCCGCTGATCGGTTGCTGATATTCTTTTTCCAGCCGTTTTTGCATAGCTGGAATGGCAACCAGTTCTGATTCAATAATCCCCCCAGTGGCAGCAGTTTCAGCAAATGCTTTTGCCAGATAGGGTGCAAAACGGGATAAGCGCGCATGGGCGTCCTGAACATCCTGTTCGGTCAGGCCAACATAAGGTAAACCTTCAGCCAATGAGGTCGTGCCACTTCAACCTTGAAAGGCAGTTCGCCGTGACTGAGCCAAATCAGGTGTGGTGCGGTGATGTGACCTGTATCTGGACGGGTAAGCGCTGGGCGTACCTCGCCGTTGTTCTCGACCTGTTCGCAAGAAAACCAGTGGGCTGGGCCATGTCGTTCTCGCCGGACAGCAGGCTCACCATGAAAGCGCTGGAAATGGCATGGGAAACCCGTGGTAAGCCCGGCGGGGTGATGTTCCACAGCGATCAGGGCAGTCATTATACGAGCAGGCAGTTCCGGCAGTTATTGTG
>NZ_MIIV01000132.1:0-5658 GCF_001743015.1 Shigella sp. FC1567 | reverse complement strand
TTTCTGGTGCGTACCGGGCTGAGAGGCGGTGTAAGTGAACTGTAGTTGCCATGTTTTACGGCAATGAGAGCAGAGATAGCGCTGATGTCCGGCAGTGCTTTTGCCGTTACGCACCACGCCTTCAGTAGCGGAGCAGGAAGGACATCTGATGGAAATGGAAGCCACGCAAGCACCTTAAAATCACCATCATACACTAAATCAGTAAGTTGGCAGCATTACCTACTCTGACTGGGATAAAGAGCAACTTCAGGACGCAAACTCAAGCTGGATGGTCGAAGACTCTTTCCCGAGAGCATTACGCGAGTACAACGAAATGGTTGATGACTATAATAGCCTGCGTTAAACGTTTTTGATGATAAATGCAGTGTCGGATGCGGCGCATCTGACACAGTTCACCCCTTGTGAAGTAACTCCATAAATGCCTCATATCCTGTTAACCCGGCAATAACCTCTGCCGGATGCTGACACAATATGCTTGCCAGATAGCTAAATATTTTTAGCTCATGACGCGCATCGGCGGCGGCGCAGGCGATCAAGACATGGTTAATGACTTCGTTATTCACCTCAACTGGTTGGGCGAGGGTAATAAAAAATCCACGAAAACGTCGCTCCTGTTCGCTCCAGCAATGTGGGATGGCGAGGCGATTAACAATCAGGTTTTCACCTTCGCCTTCGCGGGCGATGATGCGTTGTGCTTCATCGGCGGTAATATGGTGTTGTGCGACTAATTGCGCACAAATTTGCCGGGTAATATGTTGCCAGCTTTCACCGCGTACATTCGAATAATGAAAACTTCCGGGGGCAGAGAAAAAACGCTCCGGTTGCTGGCGAATAAATGCCGTCGCCAGAAAATGTTTTATTTGTTCGATACCGGCAGCCGTAATGATATTTTTTACGGTGATGTAATTATTTACCGCGTCTTCCAGTAAATAATGGCTATTGTTAATGATCAATAACGGCTCAATCTCTTCGCGAATGGCAACAAGTTCGCTTAAGCTACGGGCAATAATTACCCGACAATTTAAAACATCGCGCTCAATGGCGAGCTGATTAATAGTGGCAATCGCGTTCTGGTCCGAGAGCAAAATGATCGGCTGGCGTTCGTTTTGATGCCGCTCCAGCGCACAGGCAAAATACAAACCGATCAGATCGTTGTCGAAAAGGGGAATATCGAGCTGTTCACGCAGTAGCGTAATAAAGTGCAGACTCATATCAAAGGCCGCAGGCCAGGCTGCTTTCAGGTTATTCATGCTACTTTGGCGGTGCTCAGCAATCCACACCGGTGCGGCAAGGCAACGTAATAAATGCCCGGTAATATTCTCAACCAACTGCGTATCAATAATATTCAATGACGCGATGTCTGGCACCCTTTGCAGCAACCCCAGCACATGATCGGCTGAAATTACCTGCGCTTGCTGATGCTGTTTCTCTATCAAACCTGTCAGGGTTCTTACAGCGTTATCACCAAGAAACATGCCGCTTTGTTCAACGATTTGTTTTATCTCGTCACCGGGATATTGCGGCCACTCATCGGTCAGTTGATTACGCAGGGCGTAAATCGCCAGAATCAGGCTGGAGAGATAATCACCCTGCATGAGCGGCCAGCGGTGTTGGTTGTCGCAGGCCGTGGATAAATGCTGAAGGTTGTCTCGTGTTACGCCCGCCAGCGGAATTAAAAACGGATCTTTGCGCAGCAAGTTCGCCAGCAAGATAACGCGCTTCTCTTCTGTCTCATCAATGAAATGGCCCAAACCGGGGCGGCTGGCCAGGCAACAAGCGCGTTCATAACGCTGTTTTAACCGGGGCAGACGCTCTGCGACCCACGTTTCTGGCAAATTAAGCGCCGAGGCGAGTTGCGCACGGGGAGTAAAGGTATTCAGTAATAACAGTGCCAGCAGCCGATAGTCGTTATCGTGCTTTTGCAGCAACTGAAAAAAGCTGCGGCGCTCGAAGATTTCCAGCTGATAGCCCGCACTACCACTGGCGGAAATGCGGGCTTTGCCGTTAAGGGTAAAGTTGAGATAGTCAATATCACGCAGGATGGTCCTGCCTGAAACGCCAGTCTGTTGCGCCAGCTCACCAGGCGTGCGCGGCTGTTGCTCCAGCAGATCGACAATCTTTAACTGGCGTTCGTTTAGCATTAATCCATCTGACGGAACTGGCTAAACGCGTTGACTTTCTCCGCGGTTAAGGTGGTCAGAAAATCCCGTATCAACGTGAGCAGAGCATCGTAATCGGCTTTTGAAATCATACCGCTGTTAGCGTGCAGATAGCGGGTTGGCAGGCACAGCGCAACAACCGGACGCCCGCCGCCCATCACGTTGTAGCGCCCGCCATCCGTCGCACCGGTTTTCATGGTGGAAAATTGCAGCGGTAAATCGTTATGTGCGGCACAGCTTTTTAACGCTGCTACCAGTTTCTGGTTGGGGAAGTAGCGCTTGTCAAACAGCATCAGCCCCGGCCCCTGGCCCAGTTTCAGCGGGTATTTAATGTTATCAATGCCCGGAACATCGCCTGCGACAGCGGTATCCAGCACGATCACTACATCCGGTTTAATGTGTTCCGCCGAGGTTTGTGCCCCGCGTAGCCCAACTTCTTCTTCCACGCTGCCGACGCCATACAGCGTAATTTCGGGATTATTCACCGTCTGCAATAGTTCAGCCATCATTGCGCAGCCGATGCGGTTATCCAGCGCCTTGCCGACCACTTTATCTTCGCCCCAGCAGGCAAAATTGGCTTCCGGGCTAATAAAATCGCCCATCGCCACACCGCGTTTTTCCACCTCATCGCGACTGTTTGCGCCAATATCAATGAACATCTCATCAAATGACAGCGGCCGTTGCCTTTGCTTTTCCGTTAACGCATGAGGCGCGACGGAACCAATCACACCAGGGATTTTCACTCCCTTGTGTGTGCGTATGGTTACCCGGTGGTTGAGCATCGACTGATTCCACCAGCCACCAATGGTGGTGAAACGCAGAAAACCGCTCTCGTCGATGTGGGTGACCATAAAGCCGACTTCATCCATATGCCCGACAACGGCAACTTTTGGACCTTTATTCCCCTTACGGGCAACAAAGCTGCCCAGACCATCAAAGGTGATCTCATTAACGCAAGGTTCCAGCGTGTTTATCAGAATGTCGCGAACTTCCTGTTCATCGCCGCTGACGGCGCTGGCTTCGCACAACTGTTGCAGTAACTCAATGTTCATGGACAAGCTCCTGTTGCGCGGCTTTCGCTTTGCGGCGTAACCACAATCCTTTCAGGACGATAATGAATGAAATGTTCAGCGCGAGGCCAATCGCCAGCACCAGATAAAACGAACCCACCGGCGACATCAGGCCGATCAGCGGGTCAAAGATACCCAAACCAGGTGCCAGACGTTTGATTCCGAAAGCGATCACCAGCACGCCGGTAATGCCACCCGCCAGCGTATTGGCGGTAATCATCGGCAACGGAGCTGCCAGAGCGTAAGGTATAGCCGGTTCGGTTGCGACTGTGGCACCGACCACAATGGCACTACTGGCAGCCTCTTTTTCCTGTCGGGTAAACAGTTTGGGCGCAATGAACGTCGCAAGACCCGCCGCAACGGGCGGCATCAACGCGACAACGCCGACGATGGCGTACCAGTCATAAATGTGTTTTTCCAGCAGTGAGAAGCAGAAGAACCAGGCGGTTTTATTGATGGGGCCGCCCATATCGAACGCCAGCATCGCACCGACCAGAAACGCTGCTGCAAACTTCATTGATGGAGGAATGGTATTCAGGAAGTGGAGCAGCCCGCCCATGAGGTCGGACATCACCGGCCCGATAACGTAGTAAGTGAGCACGCCGAAAACCAGCAGAGTAACGAACGGGATCAGCATTGAACCGAGCAGCGGTTGTAATGCTTTGCCAAGGCGCACTTTGCGGAACCAGAAGACGAAATAGCCAATCGCCAGCCCCAGCACCACCGCGCCGAGGAATCCCGCACCCGACTGGGTGCCGAGCAGCGCTTTGTCGTTCGCCAGATAGCAAACCAGAAACGCCGGAGCGAAAGCCGGTTTATCGGCAATCGACGAGGCAATATAAGCGCCCATGATGGGGATCATAAAGGTGAAGCCAAGGTAACCGATGGATTCAACTACCCAGGTAAACGACGGCGCGCCTTTCGACATATCGGTATACGGCAAACCGAACTGCACCAGCATGTTGGCAAGCGCCACCAGGATACCACCGCCGATGACAAACGGCAGCGCCGCAGAGATGCCCGCCATCAGGTGGCTCATCACGCTGCCGCTTTGCATTTCCTGTTTGCCAAGCTTCACGCCACTATCTGCGGCAAAAAGCTGCGAGTTTGTCGGTAATTCGCTGAAAATCTGGTCGATATTTTTCAACGCCTGGGAGATGGCAATCTCATAAACTTTCTTCCCGGTAAACCGCGCGCGATCATCACCGCTCAGGCCACGCCCGGTAGCGAGAATGACGTAATCGGCAGCGGCAATCTCTTCGCTGGATAAGCGGTTTTCAACGCCACTGGACCCTTGAGTTTCCACTTTTATGGTATGGCCGAGAGAACGGGCTTTCTGTTCCAGGGCTTCCGCCACCATGTAGGTGTGAGCGATCCCGGCGGGGCAGTTGGTGATCGCGACAATACGTAAGGATGACTCCATCGCCACTTCCTTATGAGCTGAGGGTTTGATTTAACAAGGCAAGCACTTGGTCGGTATCGCCCTGTTGCAGTTGATGAATAAATTCCTTGTGAATAATTTTGCGACACAGTGTGCCGATGATTTTGACCTGATCCTCTTCGCCGCTTTGCGGCACGCCGAGGCAGATCCAGCAATTGACGTCTTCGCCATCGCTGGCTTTCCAGTCAATAGCCTGCGCTTTGCGGGCGAATAATACGAACGGTTGTTTAACGCAGGCGCTTTTACCGTGCGGCACGGCGACACCGGAACCAAATCCAGTAGAGTGCATTTTTTCGCGCAGCAGCAGGGTTTGCAGGAACTGGTGTGAGTCGGTGATAAAACCGTTTTGTAACGCTATTGTCGCCAACTGCTTCAGAACGGAATAAGCGCCATTGCCCTGAATATTCAGGTCAATACAGCTTGCAGTAAGAGCTGCCATTAATCGGACTCCATAAAATATATTTTAATCAATTGTAATGGTGGAGCGATTAAGTGATGAGAGGCGATATGTCGGTAAACAATGACAATTTGAGACAGAGTGAAAGGTCAGATTTGCGGAGTAATGCACATAATGGTTATTTAAATAAACCACATGAATCATTAATGGGTTATTCATTATTTTTGTGATTTACTCACAATGTATCAGGGAAATATAACTTACCGGGAGATGTAATATGTTTAATTTTTCAAATCGAAATTTAAAATATTGTGCCGGAGGCATCTCCGGCACATTGGGCAATTACGGCAGGTAAAACACTTCTTGCAGCTGGTAATGCTGCCAACTTACTGATTTAGTGTATGATGGTGATTTTAAGGTGCTTGCGTGGCTTCCATTTCCATCAGATGTCCTTCCTGCTCCGCTACTGAAGGCGTGGTGCGTAACGGCAAAAGCACTGCCGGACATCAGCGCTATCTCTGCTCTCATTGCCGTAAAACATGGCAACTACAGTTCACTTACACCGCCTCTCAGCCCGGTACGCACCAGAAA
>NZ_MIIV01000131.1:0-5835 GCF_001743015.1 Shigella sp. FC1567 | reverse complement strand
GAGAATCATGAGGCCGGTAATAAATACATCCCTTACGGGAAAATGGCTTCCTGGCTGGTTGAGTGGAAAAATGCCACTGAAACGCAATGGCTTAAAGATTCTCCCTCACAGCCATTGCAACAGTCACTGAAAGACCTTGAGCGGGCTTACAAAAACTTCTTCCGGAAGCGGGCTGCTTTTCCCCGATTCAAAAAGCGGGGACAGAATGATGCATTCCGCTACCCGCAGGTTAAGCTCGATCAGGAAAACAGCCGTATTTTTCTGCCGAAACTGGGCTGGATGCGCTACCGGAATAGCCGTCAGGTCACGGGTGTTGTGAAAAATGTCACTGTCAGCCAGTCCTGCGGTAAGTGGTACATCAGTATTCAGACAGAAAGTGAAGTATCCACTCCGGCTCACCCTTCAGCATCAATGGTCGGACTGGATGCTGGCGTGGCTAAACTCGCCACGCTGTCAGATGGCACAGTCTTTGAGCCTGTAAACAGTTTTCAGAAAAACCAGAAGACGCTGGCGAGACTTCAGCGACAGTTAAGCCGCAAGGTCAAATTCAGCAACAACTGGCAGAAGCAGAAACGCAAAATACAGCGACTGCATTCCTGTATCGCAAATATCCGCAGGGACTACCTTCACAAAGTCACAACGGCCGTCAGCAAAAACCACGCAATGATAGTCATTGAGGATTTGAAGGTCAGCAACATGTCAAAGTCAGCAGGGGTACGGTCAGCCAGCCGGGGCGCAATGTCCGGGCAAAATCAGGTTTAAACCGTTCGATACTGGATCAGGGCTGGTATGAAATGCACCGCCAGCTTGAGTACAAGCAGCTCTGGCGTGGCGGTCAGGTGCTTGCTGTTCCGCCAGCGTATACAAGCCAGCGTTGCGCGTACTGTGGTCATACAGCGAAAGAGAACCGCCTGTCACAAAGTAAATTCAGATGCCAGGTATGTGGATATACAGCGAACGCCGATGTAAATGGCGCTCGTAACATTTTAGCGGCGGGGCACGCCGTTCTTGCCTGTGGAGAGATGGTGCAGTCAGGCCGCCCGTTGAAGCAGGAACCCACCGAAATGATTCAGGCGACAGCCTGAACGTAGCAGGGATCCACGTCTTTCAGGGCGTGTAGGATGTCAATATTGGTTTCTGTCAGCGATTAAATTCAACACCACGTAACAAACGCCTCCGGCAATTAATCCCCAGAACGCAGAACCAATCCCGACCAGCGTCAATCCACTTGCCGTTACCAGAAATGCCACCACCGCCGCGTCGCGCTCACGCTCATTATGCAGCGCCTGATACAAACTGCCGCCAATGGTACTCAACAGCGCCAGACCTGCCAGCATCTGGATCCAACTTACGGGCAGGGCAGCCATCATCTCGGTAATGGCACTACCAAACAGACCTGCGAGCAAATAGAAAATGCCTGCAACGGCAGCTGCCAGCCAACGTTGATCTTTATCCGGATGCGCTTCCGGGCTTTGGCAAATAGCCGCGGTGATTGCCGCAATACCGACGGAATAAACGCCGAAAGGGGAAAAAACCAGTGCCAGCAATCCAGTAAATACAATTAATGGCGAAACAGGAGCCGAATATCCAGCTGCTTTCATTGCTGCGATACCCGGTGCGTTTTGCGATGCCACCGTCACCAGAAAAAGGGGGAGTGCAACGCTCAGGCTGTGAGCAAACGAAAAATCAGGGGTAATATAAGTGGGGAGAACGGGTTTAAAGACAACATCAGTTGTGACAACGTCACCTTGCGCGATGACGATCACGATCCCAATAATCATCGCGGCAATTACCGCATAGCGCGGCGCAACGGCCTTGGTTGCCAGCCATACCAGCAACATACTTCCACACAACGTAAATTGACCGTCCAGACTGGCAAACGCCTGTAAACCAAAGCGTAATAAAATCTCGGCAAGCATTGCCGCCGCAAGCGAGTGCGGAATAATGCGCATCAGACGAGCAAAGAGTCCCGTTATGCCGCAGAGGACTATTAACGCGTTGGTGACAATAAAAACGCCGATGGCTTCGTTAAGTGTTAGTCCCTGCAATCCGGTGACCAACAAAGCCGCGCCAGGCGTTGACCATGCGGTGAGAACAGGTACGCGATACCATAATGTCAGAGTCAGCGTACTGACGCCCATTGCCAGCCCCAGCGCCGTCATCCAGCCAGAGATTTGTGCAGTGGTGGCTCTGGCGACAATCGCTGCTTGCCAGATTATTGCCGCTGAACTGGCGTAGCCAATTAATACCGCCAGAAACCCCGCCAGTAGCGTGGGTGGAGGAATAGAAAACAGACGCATAGTCACCTCGTACGTTATAGCGTACAGGCACCGTAGCATTTGTCCGTTATAACGCACAAGTGATAAACTTCCGTTTTGCCGGAGGAGTCGCATGGAAAATCTCGCTCGCTTTTTATCCACCACACTTAAACAACTACGCCAGCAGCGCGGCTGGAGTCTTTCGCGACTGGCAGAAGCGACGGGCGTTTCTAAAGCAATGTTAGGGCAGATTGAGCGTAATGAGTCCAGTCCGACGGTCGCGACATTATGGAAAATTGCCACCGGGTTGAACGTACCATTTTCAACATTTATTTCTCCGCCGCAGTCCGCTACGCCTTCAGTTTATGATCCACAACAGCAGGCGATGGTGATCACTTCGCTGTTTCCTTATGATCCACAACTCTGCTTTGAACACTTCTCGATTCAGATGGCATCTGGTGCAATAAGCGAATCGACGCCCCATGAGAAGGGGGTAATCGAACATGTCGTCGTCATTGATGGACAACTTGATCTGTGCGTTGATGGGGAATGGCAGACCCTTAATTGTGGGGAAGGCGTTCGATTTGCTGCAGACGTCACGCATATCTATCGTAATGGTGGGGAGCAAACCGTACATTTTCATTCCCTCATCCATTACCCGCGCAGTTAAGCGGGAAAACTATTTCGCAACGTCGCGCTTGTGGCTAAAATAGCCGCCATTTTTCAGCTACTGGATAAGAATGTGACCGTATCTTCTCATCGACTTGAACTGTTAAGCCCGGCACGCGATGCCGCCATTGCCCGCGAAGCTATTTTGCACGGTGCCGATGCTGTTTATATCGGCGGCCCTGGTTTTGGTGCCCGTCATAATGCCAGTAATAGCCTGAAAGATATTGCCGAGCTGGTGCCGTTTGCCCATCGTTATGGTGCAAAAATTTTCGTCACGCTTAACACCATTTTGCATGATGATGAGCTGGAACCCGCGCAACGGCTGATTACTGACCTCTACCAGACCGGTGTCGATGCGCTGATTGTTCAGGATATGGGGATTCTGGAACTTGATATTCCGCCGATTGAACTGCACGCCAGTACGCAGTGCGACATTCGTACAGTTGAAAAAGCGAAGTTCCTCTCTGATGTTGGCTTCACGCAGATTGTGCTGGCGCGAGAGCTGAATCTTGATCAGATCCGCGCGATTCACCAGGCTACGGACGCGACCATTGAATTCTTTATTCATGGGGCACTGTGCGTGGCCTATTCGGGTCAGTGCTACATTTCTCATGCGCAAACAGGGCGTAGCGCCAACCGTGGCGATTGCTCGCAGGCGTGCCGTTTGCCATACACATTGAAAGACGATCAGGGGCGGGTGGTTTCCTATGAAAAACATCTGCTGTCGATGAAAGATAACGATCAGACTGCCAACCTCGGCGCGCTGATTGATGCTGGTGTACGCTCCTTCAAGATTGAAGGTCGTTACAAAGATATGAACTACGTGAAGAATATCACCGCCCATTATCGCCAGATGCTTGATGCCATTATTGAAGAACGTGGCGATCTGGCGCGCGCTTCATCAGGTCGTACTGAACATTTCTTTGTTCCATCGACGGAAAAGACTTTCCACCGTGGTAGCACAGATTATTTTGTGAATGCCCGTAAAGGCGATATTGGCGCGTTCGATTCGCCGAAATTTATCGGCCTGCCGGTGGGTGAAGTATTGAAAGTGGCGAAAGATCATCTCGATGTTGCCGTCACCGAGCCACTGGCAAATGGTGATGGCCTGAACGTGATGATTAAACGTGAAGTCATCGGTTTTCGTGCCAATACGGTCGAGAAAACCGGAGAAAATCAGTACCGCGTCTGGCCCAATGAAATGCCAGCAGATTTGCACAAAATTCGTCCACATCACCCACTAAACCGTAATCTTGATCATAACTGGCAGCAGGCACTGACAAAAACCTCCAGCGAACGTCGGGTGGCGGTAGACATTGAACTGGGCGGCTGGCAGGAACAACTGATTCTGACCCTCACCAGTGAAGAGGGTGTCAGCATCACGCATACGCTGGACGGGCAGTTCGACGAAGCCAATAACGCCGAAAAAGCAATGAACAATCTGAAGGATGGTCTGGCAAAACTGGGGCAAACCCTCTATTACGCCCGCGATGTGCAAATTAATTTGCCGGGGGCGCTGTTTGTACCAAACAGTCTGTTAAACCAGTTCCGCCGTGAAGCTGCTGACATGCTGGATGCTGCGCGTCTTGCCAGTTACCAGCGCGGCAGCCGTAAACCGGTTGCTGAGCCTGCGCCGGTTTATCCGCAAACGCATCTGAGTTTCCTCGCGAACGTATACAACCAGAAAGCGCGTGAATTTTATCATCGCTATGGTGTGCAGCTGATTGACGCGGCGTATGAGGCACATGAAGAGAAGGGCGAAGTCCCGGTGATGATCACCAAGCATTGTCTGCGCTTTGCCTTTAATCTGTGCCCGAAACAGGCGAAAGGCAATATCAAAAGCTGGAAGGCGACGCCAATGCAACTGGTTAACGGCGATGAAGTATTAACGCTAAAGTTTGATTGCCGCCCATGCGAGATGCACGTCATTGGCAAAATCAAAAATCACATACTGAAAATGCCGTTACCGGGAAGCGTAGTGGCATCCGTAAGTCCGGATGAGCTGCTGAAAACATTGCCTAAGCGAAAAGGGTAAAACGCCAGTTTTCTGGTTACTCACAACTCATTGAATCTGCATGATATTGCCTGCCGGGTAAGGCGTCACGCCGCATCCGGCATCAAACGACTCAACGTTGTCCCGCTTCTGGTTTGCGCGATTTTTGCCAGTAAAAATGCTCGCGCAAACCTTCCGCCGACTCTTCCGCCACAGCACGCAATTCATCGCTGTCCGCTTCATGACGCAGCTGATGATCCACATTCTTTACCCACACAAATTCATGTCCTTTGTGCCCTGCCATGAGTTGTCCTGAGAACAGCGCACACGTTAATAAGACAACCGATAACGCCTTCGTAAACATCCTGCCACCTTTTTCTTACCTTTTGCCGCTATGATGCCGATCGTTTCTTGAGGTTATTATTCAGTTTTGCAAATTAGCGCAAAGAAATTCTGGAATCTTCCTTCCTGATTTTGCATTGCATTCTGTCGTTGCGGCGATTTAGTGCTATTTTCGAGCAAATTACACACAGAGGTAAACACTAATGTTTACTTTGTTGATATGAGGTGTACTGGCAATAGCGGACACTACCATTTGTTCTTTTTTTAAGCAGCCATCTGATGATATTTTTCCCTGAAGGCTGCCGGGGAGATATTCCCCAGACGAGAGTGACGACGCTGACGATTGTAGAAAATCTCAATGTATTCCCGTATTACTGAGATGGCTTCATCCCGGTTATTAAAACGATAGTGGCTCAGGCTCTCATTTTTCAGCGTTCCCCAGAAGCTTTCCATCGGAGCGTTGTCGTAACAGTGACCTTTACGCGACATTGATGTTTTCAGACCAGACTGCTCCTGTATGACCCGGTAATCGTATGCGCAGTACTGTGAACCTCGATCAGAGTGGTGGATTAG
>NZ_MIIV01000130.1:0-5912 GCF_001743015.1 Shigella sp. FC1567 | reverse complement strand
GTGTTAGGCCTGCCGCCAGCGTTCAATCTGAGCCATGATCAAACTCTTCAATTTAAAAGTTTGATGCTCAAAGAATTAAACTTCGTAATGAATTACGTGTTCACTCTTGAGACTTGGTATTCATTTTTCGTCTTGCGACGTTAAGAATCCGTATCTTCGAGTGCCCACACAGATTGTCTGATAAATTGTTAAAGAGCAGTGCCGCTTCGCTTTTTCTCAGCGGCGCGGGGTGTGCATAATACGCTTTCCCGCTACAGAGTCAAGCATTTTTTTGCTTTTCTCTGTTGAGATTCTCAGGAGAACCCCGCTGACCCGGCGGCGTGTTTGCCGTTGTTCCGTGTCAGTGGTGGCGCATTATAGGGAGTTATTCCGGCCTGACAAGCGAAAAATATAAAAACTTTATCGTTCGCTCATTTTTCAGGCAAAACATCTTAAATATAGTCTTTTCCGTCTAACTTATAGACAAAAACGAGCCCCGAAGGGCTCGTTTTATCATTACTGGACAGCGACAATCCGGTCTTCATTAACTTCCAGGCGAATCACTTTACCCGGAACCAATTCACCAGACAGTATTTGCTGTGCCAGCGGGTTTTCGATCTGCTGCTGGATAGCACGTTTCAAAGGACGTGCACCATAGACTGGATCGTAACCGTTCTCGCTCAGCAGTTTCAGCGCCTCGTCAGAAATGTGGATTTCATAACCACGTTCTTCCAGACGTTTGTACAGACGTTTCAACTGAATCTGCGCAATCGAGGCAATGTGCTGTTCACCCAGCGGATGGAAGACCACCACTTCATCAATACGGTTAATGAATTCCGGACGGAAGTTATGGCTTACCACACCGAGCACCAGCTCTTTCATGTGCGCATAATCCAGTTCACCGAAGCGTTCCTGAATCAAATCGGAACCGAGGTTAGAGGTCATAATGACAACCGTATTACGGAAGTCGACCGTTCTCCCCTGCCCGTCAGTCAGACGACCATCATCCAGTACCTGCAACAGAATGTTGAAGACATCCGGATGCGCTTTTTCCACTTCATCCAGCAGGATGACGGAATACGGACGACGACGCACAGCTTCGGTCAGGTAGCCACCTTCTTCATAACCGACATATCCCGGAGGCGCACCAACCAGACGAGACACCGAGTGTTTCTCCATAAACTCGGACATATCGATACGGACCATCGCCTCGTCGCTATCAAACATAAAGTTCGCCAGCGCCTTACAAAGCTCAGTTTTCCCCACACCCGTTGGGCCGAGGAACAGGAATGAACCAATCGGGCGATTTGGATCCGCCAACCCCGCACGGCTACGGCGAATAGCGTTAGATACCGCATCAACCGCTTCGTTCTGACCAATGACGCGATGGTGCAGTTCTTGCTCCATACGCAGCAGTTTTTCGCGCTCGCTTTCCATCATGCGAGAAACCGGAATCCCCGTCCAACGCGCCAGCACTTCAGCAATTTCGGCGTCGGTCACTTTATTACGCAACAGACGCATAGTTTTGCCTTCGAGCTGCGTTGCGGCTTCCAGTTGCTTTTCCAGTTCCGGGATTTTGCCGTATTGCAGTTCAGACATCCGCGCCAGGTCCCCCACACGGCGAGCCTGTTCAATAGCGATTTTCGCCTGTTCCAGTTCCGCTTTAATGGTCTGCGTACCAGAAAGCGATGCCTTTTCTGCTTTCCACTCTTCTTCTAACTCGGAGTACTGACGTTCTTTGTCGCTCAGTTCTTCGTTGAGCATATCCAGGCGTTTTTTACTGGCTTCATCAGACTCTTTCATTAACGCCTGTTGTTCCAGTTTGAGCTGGATGATACGACGATCGAGTCGGTCGAGTTCTTCTGGTTTTGAGTCAATCTGCATACGAATGCTGGATGCTGCTTCATCGATCAGGTCGATGGCTTTATCCGGCAGCTGACGGTCAGCAATGTAGCGATGAGACAACGTCGCTGCTGCAACAATTGCCGGGTCAGTAATTTGCACATGGTGGTGCAATTCGTAACGTTCTTTCAGGCCACGCAGAATCGCAATGGTATCTTCAACAGAAGGCTCGGCAACAAACACTTTCTGGAAACGACGTTCCAGCGCAGCATCTTTTTCGATGTACTGGCGATATTCGTCAAGCGTCGTGGCACCTACGCAGTGCAATTCACCACGCGCCAGCGCCGGTTTCAGCATGTTTCCGGCGTCCATTGCGCCATCGGCTTTACCCGCGCCGACCATGGTATGTAATTCGTCGATAAACAGGATGACGTTGCCTTCCTGTTTGGCAAGATCGTTAAGCACGCCTTTTAAACGTTCTTCAAACTCACCGCGATATTTCGCCCCAGCCACCAGCGCGCCCATATCCAGCGCCAGTACGCGGCGGCCTTTCAATCCTTCCGGCACTTCGCCGTTGATAATACGCTGCGCCAGACCTTCAACGATGGCAGTTTTACCGACGCCGGGTTCACCAATCAGTACCGGGTTATTTTTAGTACGACGTTGCAGCACCTGAATGGTACGGCGAATTTCTTCATCACGACCAATCACCGGATCGAGTTTGCCCTGTTCGGCTCGTTCGGTAAGGTCGATGGTATATTTTTTCAAAGCCTGACGTTGGTCTTCAGCACCTTGATCGTTCACGCTTTCACCTCCACGCATTTGTTCAATCGCTTGAGTAATGTTGGCGGTGGTCGCCCCTGCTGCTTTCAGGATGTCGGCCAGCGTGCCGCGAGACTCAAGTGCCGCCAGAACGAACAGTTCTGACGAGATAAAGTTATCACCTCGTTTTTGCGCCAGCTTGTCGCAAAGATTAAGAACGCGCACCAGATCCTGTGATGGCTGGACATCACCACCAGTACCTTCAACCTGCGGTAAACGATTTAATGCCTGATTGATATCTGTGCGCAACTGGCCAGCATTTATGCCAGCGGATGTTAATAAAGGACTAACCGAACCCCCTTCCTGATTCAGCAGGGCGCTCATTAAATGAAGTGGTTCGATGAATTGGTTGTCGTGCCCGAGTGCAAGTGATTGGGCATCGGCAAGAGCAAGCTGGAATTTATTAGTAAGACGATCCAGACGCATAACTCCTCCCATAACGGATCAAAGTTGCTACTGGAGATTAAATGAGGTCATCCCTCAATTATTCAAGGTTATTGACCAGATTAATGTGAAAAGAAAATCACGCGTACCGAATCGTCTTGATTCTTTAGGTTATATCAGCCAAATGAAACTTGCCATACGACCGGTGGTCTTGTCGCGACGATAAGAGAAGAAAGTCTCATTTTCCGTATATGTACAACGGTCGCCGCCGAAAATTTGCTCAACACCCACGTTCGCCAGACGCTGCCGGGCAAGCTGATAAATATCCGCCAGATACTTATCACCATGCTGAATGAAAGCTGCACTTGCTTTAGCGTCTACTGCCATAAACGCCTCGCGAACCTCCGCCCCCACTTCGAACGCGCGTGGACCAATTGCCGGCCCTAACCAGGCGAGAATGTTTTCAGGTTTATCAGCAAAACAGGAAACCGTCTCTTCCAGCACGCCTGCGCACAGTCCACGCCAGCCAGCATGAACGGCGGCGACTTCCGTTCCCGCTCGATTGCAAAACAGCACAGGGAGGCAGTCGGCAGTCATCACTGCGCAAACCGTGCCGCGTATTGCTATAAGAGGCATCCGCCCGTTTTGAGGCATAAGGTTCGCCAGTGAGCTTAAGCACATCTTTGCCGTGTACCTGCTCAAGCCAGACCGGTTTTGAAGGCAAATTTCCCGCAGCAAAAAGTTGCTTGCGATTCTCCTCTACGTGCTCCGGGTTATCACCACAATGAGCGCCAAGGTTGAGAGAGTCGTAAGGTGGCAAGCTCACGCCGCCGATACGGGTAGAGCTACAGGCCGCAACACCTTTTGGCAGCGGCCACTGCGGGACAATCAGCTTACTCATAACCAGTCCACTTCATCCTTATGCTCTTCGAAATCGGCGCGCATAACCTCAATCAACTCCACCATATCTTCTGGAATAGGCGCATGCCATTCCATTTCGATGCCGGAGATCGGGTGATAAAGACGCAGCATAGTTGCATGAAGCGCCTGGCGGTCAAACTTACGCAGCGTGGAGATAAACGCTTCCGAAGCACCTTTTGGCGGACGCGGACGGCCACCATAAACCGGATCGCCCACCAGCGGATGGGTAATATGCGCCATATGCACGCGGATCTGGTGCGTACGTCCGGTTTCCAGACGCAACCGCAGACGCGTGTGCACACGGAAGTGTTCCATGATGCGATAGTGAGTGACCGCCGGTTTGCCCATGGGATGCACCGCCATGTGAGTACGTTTGGTCGGGTGGCGGCTGATTGGTTCATCTACTGTACCGCCAGCGGTCATATGACCAATTGCCACCGCTTCATACTCACGAGTAATTTCACGCCTTTGCAAAGATTCGACTAAACGCGTCTGAGCCGGAACGGTTTTTGCCACAACCATCAGGCCAGTGGTGTCTTTATCCAGACGATGGACGATGCCCGCACGCGGTACATCGGCAATGGGCGGATAATAATGAAGCAACGCATTCAGTACCGTGCCATCCAGGTTACCCGCGCCAGGATGTACCACCAGGTCGCGCGGTTTATTAATGACGATGATATCTTCATCTTCATAGACGATATCCAGCGGGATATCCTGCGGTTCAAAACGCGCTTCTTCTTCAATCTCAGCGTTGATGGCAACCTGCTCGCCACCCAATACTTTTTCTTTCGGCTTATCACAAACTTTGCCGTTTACCAGCACGCGCTGGTCGAGGATCCATTCTTTTATTCGCGAACGTGAATAATCCGGGAACATTTCGGCCAAAGCCTGATCTAAGCGTTGACCGAGTTGGTTTTCGGACACCGTTGCAGTGAGCTGTACTCGTTGTGCCATATATACTGCTTCTTCGTTTATCGTTGGGGTTTTACGGCTTTGCCGTTTAATATAGTGTGCTATTGTAGCTGGTCTTAACCGGGAGCAGGAACAGAGAATCTCCCGTATTACATTTTGAGGAAAGTCAAAACGTCATGACGCGCATGAAATATCTGGTGGCAGCCGCCACACTAAGCCTGTTTTTGGCGGGTTGCTCGGGGTCAAAGGAAGAAGTACCTGATAATCCACCAAATGAAATTTACGCGACTGCACAACAAAAGCTGCAGGACGGTAACTGGAGACAGGCAATAACGCAACTGGAAGCATTAGATAATCGCTATCCGTTTGGTCCGTATTCGCAGCAGGTGCAGCTGGATCTCATCTACGCCTACTATAAAAACGCCGATTTGCCGTTAGCACAGGCTGCCATCGATCGTTTTATTCGCCTTAACCCGACCCATCCGAATATCGATTATGTCATGTACATGCGTGGCCTGACCAATATGGCGCTGGATGACAGTGCGCTGCAAGGGTTCTTTGGCGTTGACCGTAGCGATCGCGATCCTCAACATGCACGAGCTGCGTTTAGTGACTTTTCCAAACTGGTGCGCGGCTATCCGAACAGTCAGTACACTACCGATGCAACCAAACGTCTGGTATTCCTGAAAGATCGTCTGGCGAAATATGAATACTCCGTTGCCGAGTACTATACAGAACGTGGTGCATGGGTTGCCGTCGTTAACCGCGTAGAAGGCATGTTGCGCGACTACCCGGATACCCAGGCTACGCGTGATGCGCTGCCACTGATGGAAAATTCATACCGTCAGATGCAGATGAATGCGCAAGCTGAAAAAGTAGCGAAAATCATCGCCGCAAACAGCAGCAATACATAACAGAAACCTGAAACACAAAACGGCAGCCCTTGAGCTGTAATGCCGATCAGTTAAGGATCAGTTGACCGATCCAGTGGCTGTGTAAGAATCCGGAAACGCTCACTTGTTTCCGGATTTTTTTATGCACATTGGACA
>NZ_MIIV01000129.1:0-5924 GCF_001743015.1 Shigella sp. FC1567 | reverse complement strand
TGCCGGGCTAATCCACCACTCTGATCGAGGTTCACAGTACTGCGCATACGATTACCGGGTCATACAGGAGCAGTCTGGTCTGAAAACATCAATGTCGCGTAAAGGTCACTGTTACGACAACGCTCCGATGGAAAGCTTCTGGGGAACGCTGAAAAATGAGAGCCTGAGCCACTATCGTTTTAATAACCGGGATGAAGCCATCTCAGTAATACGGGAATACATTGAGATTTTCTACAATCGTCAGCGTCGTCACTCTCGTCTGGGGAATATCTCCCCGGCAGCCTTCAGGGAAAAATATCATCAGATGGCTGCTTAAAAAAAGAACAAATGGTAGTGTCCGCTATTGCCAGTACACCTCATTCTGATAAATGAAGAAAAACCGTATTCATCGCCATTACCACCACCTTACCTATATTACTCATTAATGTATGTGCGAAAATTACGCCGGAAAATCATTAAAAAAAAGCGGATTTTTGCATGTTGTTTTGTTTTTGCGAGGCGTTTTCCAGAAATAATAAGAGTGTTGCAGTTGTTTCATTTATTACTCAAAAATGGTTTAGTTATCGCCCAGGATGAATTATGGGTGCTATGAATATATTATATTCAGAGATATTTATTTGCATAATCTGAATGGTGTAGCCGAAAAACGTCAGCATCCTAACAGCACCAGGATTTAAGGTGAAATTAATCTTTCATCACAGACCGGTCAGTACTGCCACCAACCGGTCTTTACTTGCTCATCGTTATAATTTTGTTGGTAACAGTTCGGGAAAGTTGTTTTTCTAAATTAACAACAGAATAACTTTCTTGTTTAATGAGATTAATATTGGCAACCATTATAGCCTCCTTCCCACGGTTTAAGAGCAAACATACAACATAATGATTCATAACATACAGAGCAGTAAATGAATGATACTGACAATGATGCCAGCCCATTATCTTTGCATAATGTTTGTGAGCTATAGATTTTAAAAATATTTATGAGGAAAGTATGGCACCAGAGGAGGTTTTGACTATCAAAAATCGCTCAAACCTGAACTAAGATGATGAGTTAAGCATTATCTGCGATAATTGCCACTCAGCTCTACAAATAATATTTAAATGCTCCTGAACAGTGATGTAGCAAGACACGTATGGTGCCAACGAAGAATAAAAATTTATAGAGTTCTTATTCAATATTACCGGCATAGACAGGGAATGATGTAAATGACCGGAATGAATGAGAGAGGCAGCACCGCCCCTCTCCATAAGCTACTCTTCTTCGTTCCCGCCCTCTTCATACGGGCCAAATGGCTTCGCGGGCAGAACGATATACGTGCCTTCAAACACTGCACCCGGCGTCTCGTCGCCAAAGATTTCAACTTGCATCTGCACCCGTGCTTTTCGTCCGCGCGCCAGACGGTCGAGATCGCCGCTTAAGGCACCAAGGTCGGCTACCGCATGAGGTTTACCGCTAATCGGCTTGCTGTAGCGGATATGCGCATCGGCCAGAATAATCGTTCCGCCGAGGTGGCGTTCGCGCAGCATCAGCCAGATAAGCCCCCAACCGGTGAGCGTTGCCAGCGAGAATAAACTCCCGGCAAACAGCGTATGGTGCGGATTCTGATTACCGGTTTCCGGCATGGTGGTGATAAATTTTTGCCCGGTATATTGCTGAATGCGCACGCCCATTTTTTCACTAAGCGGGATGTGTTCGTACCACGCCTGTTGCAGCTGCGCGCACCAGTCGCCGCGATGCAAAATATCATCCAGAGTGGCAACAGGTTTAATCATCAAAAAATGGCGAATCGGCGTGGTGGTTGGTGTGGTGATTTCTCCCTGATTAACAAACCCCAGCTTGGCGAAAAACTCCACCGCGTCTTCACGGGCGCTACAGGTCACGCGCTTAACGCCTTCCTGACGCGCCACCGACTCCAGGGTCATCGCCATCAACGTCCCCAGCCCTTTGTCCTGCACGTCGGGATGAACGGCCATAAAGCGAATGGACGCTTCATTGTCGGCATTAATATACAGTCGGCCTACCGCCACCAGATTCCCCTGCTCGTCGACGACCATCTGATGATGCGCCATCGCATCCCACGCGTCGCGTTCCGAACCTTTTGGTTGATGCAGGGGCTTACGCAACATTTCCCAGCGAAACTGATAGTAACGCTCTAACTCTTCTTCTGTTTGTGGAACCCGAAGGTGATACATAGCGATACTCTCTCTTGTTTCCCGTGACAACCCTGGAAGCTGGCTCATACCTGCAACCAGAATGTCACGGGGCCATCATTGACCAGCGATACCTGCATATCGGCAGCGAAGCGTCCTGTTTGCGTGTTCATCTCTTGCTGGCGGCAGCGTTCGACGAAATAGTCATATAACGCCTCTGCGCGATCCGGTGATGCGCCTTTGGAGAAACTTGGGCGCATCCCCCGTTCGGTATCTGCGGCGAGGGTAAACTGGGAAACCACCAGTACACTGCCGCCCGCCTGTTGCACGTTGAGATTCATCTTGCCTTCGGCATCGCTAAAGATGCGGTAGCCGAGCACACGCTCGCACAGACGGTTTGCTTTCTGTTCGTCGTCATCCTTTTCGACACCCAATAACACCAAAAGTCCCGCGCCAATTTCGCCCGTCACTTCTCCCTCCACGGTGACGCTGGCACGGGTTACGCGTTGAATTAATGCAATCATGGTTCGTCGTCTTCTTCTTGTTCAGCTGCTTGTTTTAGTTTGCGGTATTCCCCGAGAGTGACAGTAATTTCCGCGCCAAGCAAGACGATACACCATGTCCAGTAGACCCAAACAAAGAGAATGGGGATCACCGCCAGCACACCGTAAATGAGCTGATATGACGGGAACATGGTGATATAAAGCGCGAAACCTTTCTTTCCTGCTTCGAACAGGAGTGCGGCGACAAACGCGCCGACAATCGCGTCGCGGTTAGGTACGCGGATGGTAGGAACAATGCTGTACAGCAACCAGAAGGAGATCCACGACAACAGCAACGGAAAAATACGCAGCACGTTGTCGATGACAGTATTGAGATCGCTCGCCCAGCGCAGGGAGAGCAAATAGGAACTGATCGCCAGACTGGCCCCTGCCAGCAGCGGCCCCAGCGTTAAAATCATCCAGTACACGGCGAACGAGTAAATTTTTGGTCGCGCTCGTTTACTGCGCCAGATGGTATTCAACGCGCTATCGATGGAGTACATCAACAATAACGCGGTGACGATCAGCCCGCACGCCCCAACGGCGGTCATCTTGTTGGAATTGGCAACAAATTGTTCGATATACCGCTGAATAACATCGCCAGTAGCAGGCAGAAAGTTGGCAAAAATAAAGTGACGTAACTGAATGCTGACGTCGGAAAACATGGGAAAAGCGGCGAAAAGCGCAAAAACAACGGCAACCAGCGGCACTAATGAGAGCAACGACCACATAGGCAAGGTTACCTGCCAGGGTTGTCATGTTGTCCTCATCAATACGTTGCCAGAGTAGTTTTAGCCAGGCCCATAGTGGACGGGTACGGTGCCTGGCTTTGTCCTGAATGGTTTTTAGCATAACACCTTCGCGAAATAGTCCGGGATGGTGGTTTTATCTTTCACCAGAATACTGGTAATGCCCAGCTGATTGGCTCCTTCTATATTATCGGCGTTATCGTCGAAAAAGACCGTATCGCTGGGTGAAAAACCTTCCGCCTGCAAAACATGCTGGTAAATTCGTGCTTCAGGTTTGCGCATCCCCAGATCTTGCGACAGATAGATATGGTCAGCAGCATCACGAATTTCCGGGTATTCTTCCGGCCAGAAGGTGGTATGCAGGCGGTTGGTATTGGAAAGCACCACCACGCGATGCCCCTGCTCACGCAGTTTATGCATGATGGCGATCACTTCCGGGCGCAGCGCAACAAACACCGCCTGCCAGCCGTGAGAGAACTGCTCGTAGCTTAGCGGTAGAGCCATCTCATGACACAGCGCCTCTGCGAACGCTTCGTCGCTAATTTCCCCACGCTCATGCTGATGAAACGCCTCCCCCATATGAAAACTCTTCTTAAGCGTAGCCAGTGGAACACGCGTTAAATCGCTCCAGGCTCCCAGCACACGGTTAAAGTCGATATCGACAATCACATTACCTAAATCAAAGATATAGAGCATTTTTGCCTCCTTTCGCGCCACAAGAAATTAACTGTAGCGGGAAAGGATGGGTTTGGCTATGTGGCAATAAGGGTAATCTTGTGATGCTGATTGCGAAAAAGCAGAGTAATTTCACTGGCTTTTTCGCAATAGATGAATGGTTAAGATTCAGGTGTAAATTGCCAACGAGTTTCGATGACCAGCGGCCTATCTGGTGTCACCAATTCCGGCGTTAGATTTATTGCGTTAGGTGCCTGAGTCAGCGGGTTAATACAGGTGGCATCGGGCTGTTTATCAAATACCACCAGACTGTTTGCAGAAGAGATCATGGTCATCGCGAGTTTACCAGGCCACAGTAACTTAACCTTCACCCCGTTATAAAAACCAAAACAGTCATCCCAGGGACCGGCTTGAGGAGAGATACGATTTCCAGTTGGCAGTTCATCACTACCCGCTTCTTCTTGCCAGTCCGCATCAAAAAGCACCTGCAACGATTCTGTATTTTGCGGAGTCAGCTTTTTCGCAAACCACGGATGCCAGCCAGCGGAGGCCGGGAATGTATCGGCATATGAATGGACTTCCAGTTGCAAAACCAGCGCATCGTTCTCCAGCAAAAAAGTCTGAATCACTTCCCCTTGCCAGGGCCACGGTGAAGCCAGGGGCATACGTAAAGTCAGGGAATCTGCTGTTTTGTCGATGATTTCCCACGTTGAGTAACAAGCCATACCATGCAACGCATGTGGTGGTTTATTGGCGGGTAAAGAATAACATTGCCCACCAGCATTCAGCGTCGCATTCCCCAGTCGCCCTGCCCACGGCACCATTGGGAAACAGCCATACTGAAAAGCTCTGCGCTGCGGCTGCCATTGGCGTAATACTTCAGAACCAAATGCCTTTAACGAGGTTATCCTGGCACCATCATGCGGATAAATCTGCAGGTGAATATTGCCTTTTTCCAGCGTCACTAACTCTCCTACAGGCCCAGGCCATGGCGCGTCAAACGCCTGTTGTAGCGCCAGGTAATGCTCGTTTTTTCGTTCAGTTTTCATGAGATTGTTCCCTGATGTAGCGGTAAGAAGCGGTTTCTTGTTCATCGGTCGGCTCAATCAGCCAGACGCAACAAAGGAAAGAACTGAGACAGCAAATAAAAACAGAGCGACATACCACGGTTTTCCTCCCCCTAGCGCCAGCAAACTTGAGGCGATAAGGGGGCTTAGTCCGCCAAGAATCGCGGAAAATTGATAAGCAAAAGAAAGGCCGGTATATCGTACTTTGGTACCGAACATGCGGGTGAAAAGTGTTGGCTGCACGGCAAACATCATCGTCGGACCTAAGTTGTAGCCGAGGATCATACTGCACCAGATGATGAGCGTACTTTTGCTATCCAGTAATAAGAAGAAAGGAAACGCGAACAGGACACAAAATCCTGCTCCCGACAAATACAGACTTTTTTGACCTATACGATCTGATAACCATCCAACCAATGGACAACTGAAAATACCGATCGCCGAGGCAATCAACATACCCGTCAGGGGAATATCTCGCGACAATACTAATTGGCTGGAAATATAGACAATACCAAAGGCGGGTAATGCTGCCAACTTACTGATTTAGTGTATGATGGTGATTTTAAGGTGCTTGCGTGGCTTCCATTTCCATCAGATGTCCTTCCTGCTCCGCTACTGAAGGCGTGGTGCGTAACGGCAAAAGCACTGCCGGACATCAGCGCTATCTCTGCTCTCATTGCCGTAAAACATGGCAACTACAGTTCACTTACACCGCCTCTCAGCCCGGTACGCACCAGAAA
>NZ_MIIV01000128.1:0-5975 GCF_001743015.1 Shigella sp. FC1567 | reverse complement strand
GCGCGGAAACTGCTGGGATAACAGCCCAATGGAACGCTTCTTCAGGAGTCTGAAGAACGAATGGATGCCGGTGGTGGGTTACGTAAGCTTCAGCGAGGCAGCTCACGCCATAACGGACTATATCGTTGGATATTACAGCGCACTAAGACCGCACGAATATAACGGTGGGTTACCCCCAAACGAATCGGAAAATCGATACTGGAAAAACTCTAACTCGGTGGCCAGTTTTTGTTGACCACTTCAATACGATGCTAGTGAAGTACTTGAGCGCTTATTACTGCTGCCTGAATGTGAAAGTTATCGGGATCATCTCTCACATGCCCAAAGCAATCAGAAAATTCGTTATAGAGAATCACAGTTCCATCATGCCGACTGGAAGCAGACTGTAAGTACATTGATGAATAAAACGCCTGCCAACATAATGGATCTTTACTCATTATTGCTTGATCATATACGGGATATTTCTAACCGAATTGCCAATGAAAATACCGATATTTATAAGCAATTCTGGAATGAAGACAGCTATGGCCGTACCCTAACGCCTAAACCTGAAGAGAGTTGCCGTAATATTTTTCTGGATTTACTCCGTGTCCGGCTTAATCCATAAAAAATAAGCTGTGAACCAGAAGGACACATGGTTTCTGATAAAAGGGCAGATATCATTGTTTCACTACCGCAGATAAAAATACCTATCGAGATAAAGCGTGATTATCATCGTGATGTCTGGACTGCACTTAATGGGCAATTGGACAAGCTTTATACTAAAAACCCCGATGCTGCTGGTCACGGTATCTATCTGGTTTTTTGGTTTGGTTCTGCTCGACCGAATTCCCTGCCTCATTTGGCGAAAAATACATCTCAACCTGAAAACGCCAGTGCAATGGAAAATATGCTTAATGAAACTGTGCCGGTTGATAAAAGAGACCGCTTATCAGCGATAGTTATAGATGTCTCCTGTGAGGGCATACCTCCTGTTGAAGCACCGAAATCCTCTGTATAAGGAAAATTTATTTTGATAACAAAAGAACTTGTCGATGAAAGTAATTTCATTAGCCAACTGGTTGATATTGGAAGATTTGACGAATCTTATCAACAGTCAGTTGCGTTCCTGAACAAACTGGAAAGAATAACAATCAGGAACGATAACTACTTTATAGTATTGGCGAACATTGCGGGTGCTCTTGTTGACATCGGGCAGATGCAAAATAATAAAAATGCGTCAGAGCTTGGTTGCAACCTGATGGAAGATAACAAAGAAGCATTTATATCAGTGTTAGGAGAGTGCCTTTACTATTATAACTATGGTAATGCGCTATCTAATCTGGTGAGCATTACTAACCCCAATGACCATACATTCAAATCGATAGAAGAATTGGTTTCCTTAAAAAATATCTACTGGCGTTCTTTTAAGCTATCTGCTGAGGAGCAGGAGGAATTTCAGGCTGAACTATCTGTTAATTTGGCTAATTCATTAAGAAGTCAATTTCGGCTCAGTGAGTCATTGAGATATTATGATCTTACCAATCTTAAGGGATTAGATATACCACAGGCTTGGGTCAACCGTTCGATGTCACTTATGGTCCTCAATCTTATTTCATCTTCATTTTCAATCAAGTTACTAAAAGAAGTGAGAGCAGGATATATTAAAGCGTCTGTATCAAAAAATATCCCACCACAATGGGAATCGTTCTATTTAGAACGCATAGCGCAGACTAACGAGAAAATCGCAGAATATGCTGTTGATGATGAAACTGACGAACACGATGAAGCACTTACACAACAAGAGTTCGAAGTGTTAAGCCCATATCGACAGTTTTGTCTTAGAAATCATCTGACTTTATCAGAACATGGCCTGTATTGCCCATGTGTAGGGAGTGCTACAGATGATCTTGTGATTGCTTCGCGAGGCGGTGTAACAGGTGATTTTATCATTCCCATGGAGATGGTATTAAATCGCCTTAAATCGGAGTTTTCACTCGCACGCCATCTTTATTTTGATTATCTTCATCCACAAAATACGGATTACATTAAGTACGAAAGCCATTTTCTGGAATTGTATAATGACGAAGTTTTAGGAATAGAAATTGAAAAAATCAGGACGGCATTTCGTCTTTGCTTTGGTATTCTTGATAAAATTGCGGTAGCCATATGTGAACTTTATAATCTTTACCCAACAACAAAAAAAGGTACACCTCAGAAGAATATCTATTTTCAGAATTTCTGGCAGTTAGATGTTGATAACAGAAGACAATTATTTGAAAAGGTAAAATCACCAGGGCTTCTGGCGCTGTACAGTATTGCTACCGACCTGAATAAAGATAAGGGTGGGGAGTTGGCTTTCTATAAAGAATGGCGCAATGGTTTAGAGCATAAGTTTTTAGTTGTACATAAAAGTGATAAACCTGAGGACATTTACGAATCTTATCAACTAATAGAAGATATTCTTTTTATCAAAGAAAGTGATTTTATTCACCATTTTGAGCATTTACTTCAGATAACTCGTTCAGCAATTTTTTCGTTTGCTTTTATGGTGAGGCAAGAGGGGATGAAAGAAAAGAAGGAGGGTATCCACTATATGACCCGAGAATTACATGCGATAAACTATTCAGCAGATTGAGAGTAAAGTTAATATATGTGCCGTCTTTGTTAACATTAACTATTGTGTATATTTATAACAATCTGCGATCTCTATTCCACGACTTCCCCTTGCCGTTTTCAACCGAAAGCGGTATCTTTTACCCGCACCTGCAAAATCAGGTGCCGGGATTGGAACCCCGAAATATAACCATACTGGCGACACGTGACGCGTCTGCGTCTTTTTTTATGTCGCGCGCTTAGCTACACCAAAATTATGGTGGGCTGGGCGGGGGCACCGTAAGGTGCGCCGGTTCCAGTATGGCCGGTAGTTCCAACCTCGTTCAGTCCACCACCCATGAGATTGGAACCTCTGGTGGTGGTTTTCAAACCACATACTGGAGGCTGCCTTTATGGCTACGATCCCCACTCAGACACACCCGTTACTTGCTGTTCCCTTCAGTGCTGCCACAGATTTTACCGTACTGGCAGACCACTGCGAAAACGTCGCCGAAACCCTGATCGAAAGCGAAGATCCGGTGCTGCGGCTGGCGCTTTGCGGGCGACTTGCCGCCTGTCTCACTTTGCTGCAACCCACGCTGAACGACCCCATCCCGTCTCATCTGACTGACAGCCTGACCGTTGATGCTCTACCTGCCGATATGCCCCGATTTGTCCCCGACGCAGAATTACTTTGTGATTACTCACTGACGCTGGCGCAACTTCTTATCGGGCAGGGGATGCAGCCAAAAGTGGAGCAGACGATAACAGGCTTATTATGTGAACTGGTCTGGTATTTTGCCGCCGAAATGAAAGCCCCGCGCTGGCTCCGCACCGCCGATGGCGTGAAGTTTATCGACGAGGTGGCTGCATGATGCTGCAGGACTGGCATCCTGCCGACATTATCGCCGGGCTGAAAAAACGAGGCACTTCGCTGTCAGCGCTTTCGCGTCAGGCAGGTCTGGCGTCCTCCACGCTGGCTAATGCGCTTACCCGCCGCTGGCCCAAAGGCGAAAGGTTAATTGCCGAAGCGTTAGGCATCAAGCCTGAGCAAATCTGGCCTTCGCGCTACCGCTGATGTTCCTGCGGCGCAGCCCGGATACGGAAGCTGCGCCGCATTTTGTTTATCCGAACCGTCATAATCCTTTGAACTGCAAAAGCAGTTTCCTATTATCGGCCTTCTTTGTTACGCACTAAGCTCCCGCCTGTACGAAATGCTTCATGACCTGAAAGAAGCGCCTGATGTATCAGGACGGTTGCCCTTTTACCGGCAATGTCGCCTTTGAAAACTGCCGGATCTGTCTTCCGATGGATTAAGGCTTTCTTCACGCTTTATTACACTAAGGAAACCACAATGAATCTGATGAATAGTTGTGCATCGTCTATCATGGATGTTATATTAAAATATAATATCCGGAGGTGCTCTATGTATACCACTCGCCTGAAAAAGGTTGGCGGATCCGTCATGCTGGCGGTTCCCCCCGCAGTGCTGAAAACGCTAGGGCTGTCGACGGACAGCGAAGTGGGCATGACCATTGATAATGGCTGCCTGATTATTGAACCTCAAAAACGTCCCCGCTATTCGCTCGAAGAACTGTTGGCGCAGTGCGATCCGCACGCTGAAATAAGCGAAGAGGGTCGGGAATGGATTGATGCGCCTGCGGTGGGCAAGGAGATCCTGTAGATGGACAGAGGAGAAATCTGGCTCGTTTCACTGGATCCCACCACTGGCCATGAACAAAGTGGAAAACGTCCGGTACTCATCGTATCGAAGGCATCGTTTAACACGTTCACCCGGTTGCCTGTTGTTGTCCCTGTCACCAGCGGCGGAAACTTTGCCCGCGAAGCCGGTTTTACCGTTTCACTGGACGGGGCGGGAACAAAAACAACGGGCGTTATTCGCTGCGACCAGCCCAGAACCATTGATATGGGAGCTCGGAGCGGTAAGCGGCTGGAACGTATACCCGATGCTGTCGTGAATGAGGTGCTGGCTCGACTGTAAGCTATTCTGAGCTGATATTTTTTATGTAACCTGAACGAGGGCGCTGTCACATACAGCGCCCTCATTTTTTATAACAACAAGTGATTAAAAAATCCTTTTGCAGGTAAAAACAGTTTCTCCTTTCCGCGCCAGCGGCACAGGCGTAGTCTCCCCCTTGCTCTATGCTGTCGTAGACAGCGCCCAACGCTTCACAACCTGAAAGAAGCGCCTGTTATCAGGACGGTCGATCCGTTTACCGGTGCAGACCTCTGCAAACACCGGGTCGCAGAACATCGCGACGGAGGCCAGAGTTTTAATACGATACATCCTTTTACTTCGCCAGCCTGCTGGTCTGAATCTGCACCGCGCCGGAATTCTCCCGGCTAACCTGCATCTGCTGACACCCTCAGCGCCTTTTACCTTACGGGCTGCGGCCTGCATTGCCGTCAGGCTTTGCTGCCGCGTGACCGTAAAACTGCACCAGACGATAAATCTCAGATGCTGCACCAGATCCGTGCGTCACTTTAACCGCGCAAAGCGGGAAAGTGACGCACGCAAGCCCTTTCGACCTGCACCAGAAAACTCAACTGCGCCAGCTCATGGCTGGATTCTGACACCGCCTTTTTAGGCCATTTACCCATAAGGAGAATATGAACCGATACCGAGGCGGATCTGGACGATCCGGGGGATGACCCGCGCAAGCGGGCGGCTGCTCTGAGAGCACAACCGAAGCCCCACCACACCTCAACGGCTGCCGCCCCGGCGCTCAGGTATCGTTCGCAGCCCCGACAAAACTCAGGGGCTATCGGCCTGTGCGCCGGGGAACGCTGTATCAGTGTTGAGTTTTTGGGGATGAGTTTGCGGCAATCATGAAAGGGGGAATGTATGGGGATTCTGGAGCAGGAAATGAAGCGATTGGCACAACAGGCGGGCGGCAGCCATAAGACCGTTCACGACCGTATTAAGCTGGTGCAGCGGTTTTGTGAGCGTCTGGTTCTGGCACAGAATGTGCAGATCCGCCGGGTGGAGCAGCTTAAGGCGCGGTATATTGAGGGATATGTTCGTGAACGACTGGCGCAGGGTATCACGAAGCGTTCCCTGCAAAATGAGATGGCGGCGGTGCGCTGCATTCTGAAACAGGCCGGGCGTGACAGGCTGGCGCAGAGTGAGCGACTGAATAACCGCTCGCTGGGCCTGTCTGGCGCATCCCGTAACGGTACGAAGCGGGCCATCACGCCGGAGCATTACCGCCATGTGCTGGAAACCGCCCGCGCAAAAGATCCGGGGATGAACCGCCCCGGGAATCCTGGAGACTAAACTTCCTGAGAAAGAGGTAAACAGGATGACTAAAAATACTCGTTTTTCCCCCGAAGTCCGTCAGAGGGCGATTCGTATGGTTCTGGAAAGTCAGGGCGAATAT
>NZ_MIIV01000127.1:0-6012 GCF_001743015.1 Shigella sp. FC1567 | reverse complement strand
GCCACTATCGTTTTAATAACCGGGATGAAGCCATCTCAGTAATACGGGAATACATTGAGATTTTCTACAATCGTCAGCGTCGTCACTCTCGTCTGGGGAGTATCTCCCCGGCAGCCTTCAGGGAAAAATATCATCAGATGGCTGCTTAAAAAAAGAACAAATGGTAGTGTCCGCTATTGCCAGTACACCTCACGCTTCACCGGGACGTATACCGGAGCTGATGCGCGATCTTGCAAGTATGGGACAACTTGTGAAATTACCGACGAGAAGGGGAAGGGCCTTCCCGAGAGTGGTAAAGGAGAGGCCCTGGAAATACCCCACAGCCCGAAAAAGAGCCAGTCAGTTGCTTAACTGACTGGCATTACAGCCCTTGAGCTGCCGTTTTTTTATTCTGTTAGTTGTGAAACTGAAGCGATTTAGTCACTATCGATCTCATCAAATATGGCTCGCTTTGAGATATTCCTCAAGTAAAAAAACACCTCTTCCTGCGATTTCTCACAAAAAAGATTCGTTGACAAAAAGTGACAAAATTATGAGATTCCCATCACACATTTTGACATCAGGAACGGTATGCTGAATTCACCAAGACGGGAAGACAAGAGGTAAAATTTATGACAATGAACATTACCAGCAAACAAATGGAAATTACTCCGGCCATCCGCCAACATGTCGCAGACCGTCTCGCCAAACTGGAAAAATGGCAAACACATCTGATTAATCCACATATCATTCTGTCCAAAGAGCCACAAGGGTTTGTTGCTGACGCCACAATCAATACACCTAACGGCGTTCTGGTTGCCAGTGGTAAACATGAAGATATGTACACTGCAATTAACGAATTGATCAACAAGCTGGAACGGCAGCTCAATAAACTGCAGCACAAAGGCGAAGCACGTCGTGCCGCAACATCGGTGAAAGACGCCAACTTCGTCGAAGAAGTTGAAGAAGAGTAGTCCTTTATATTGAGTGTATCGCCAACGCGCCTTCGGGCGCGTTTTTTGTTGACAGCGTGAAAACAGTACGGGTACTGTACTAAAGTCACTTAAGGAAACAAACATGAAACACACACCGTTTTTCTTCGCATTCTTTTTTACCTTCCCCTGAATGGGAGGCGTTTCGTCGTGTGAAACAGAATGCGAAGACGAACAATAAGGCCTCCCAAACCGGGGGGCCTTTTTTATTGATAACAAAAAAGGCAACACTATGACATCGGAAAATCCATTACTGGCGCTGCGAGAGAAAATCAGCGCGCTGGATGAAAAATTATTAGCATTACTGGCAGAGCGGCGCGAACTGGCCGTCGAGGTGGGAAAAGCCAAACTGCTCTCGCATCGCCCGGTACGAGATATTGATCGTGAACGCGATTTACTGGAAAGATTAATTACGCTCGGTAAAGCGCACCATCTGGACGCCCATTACATTACTCGCCTGTTCCAGCTCATCATTGAAGATTCCGTATTAACTCAGCAGGCTTTGCTCCAGCAACATCTCAATAAAATTAATCCGCACTCAGCACGCATCGCTTTTCTCGGCCCCAAAGGTTCTTATTCCCATCTTGCGGCGCGCCAGTATGCTGCCCGTCACTTTGAGCAATTCATTGAAAGTGGCTGCGCCAAATTTGCCGATATTTTTAATCAGGTGGAAACCGGCCAGGCCGACTATGCCGTCGTACCGATTGAAAATACCAGCTCCGGTGCCATAAACGACGTTTACGATCTGCTGCAACATACCAGCTTGTCGATTGTTGGCGAGATGACGTTAACTATCGACCATTGTTTGTTGGTCTCCGGCACGACTGATTTATCCACCATTAATACGGTCTACAGCCATCCGCAGCCATTCCAGCAATGCAGCAAATTCCTTAATCGTTATCCTCACTGGAAGATTGAATATACCGAAAGTACGTCTGCGGCAATGGAAAAGGTTGCACAGGCAAAATCACCGCATGTTGCTGCGTTGGGAAGCGAAGCTGGCGGCACTTTGTACGGTTTGCAGGTACTGGAGCGTATTGAAGCGAATCAGCAACAAAACTTCACCCGATTTGTGGTGTTGGCACGTAAAGCCATTAACGTGTCTGACCAGGTTCCGGCGAAAACGACGTTGTTAATGGCGACCGGGCAACAAGCCGGTGCGCTGGTTGAAGCGTTGCTGGTGCTGCGCAACCACAATCTGATTATGACCCGTCTGGAATCACGCCCGATTCACGGTAATCCATGGGAAGAGATGTTTTATCTGGATATTCAGGCCAATCTTGAATCAGCGGAAATGCAAAAAGCATTGAAAGAGTTAGGTGAAATTACCCGTTCAATGAAGGTATTGGGCTGTTACCCAAGTGAGAACGTAGTGCCTGTTGATCCAACCTGATGAAAAGGTGCCGGATGATGTGAATCATCCGGCACTGGATTATTACTGGCGGTTGTCATTCGCCTGACGCAATAACACGCGGCTTTCACTCTGAAAACGCTGTGCGTAATCGCCGAACCAGTGCTCCACCTTGCGGAAACTGTCAATAAACGCCTGCTTATCGCCCTGCTTCAGCAACTCAATCGCCTCGCCGAAACGCTTATAGTAACGTTTGATTAACGCCAGATTACGCTCTGACGACATAATAATGTCGGCATAAAGCTGCGGATCCTGAGCAAACAGTCGCCCGACCATCGCCAGCTCAAGGCGGTAAATCGGCGAAGAGAGCGCCAGAAGTTGCTCAAGCTGAACATTTTCTTCTGCCAGATGCAGCCCATAAGCAAAAGTAGCAAAGTGGCGCAGAGCCTGAATAAACGCCATATTCTGATCGTGCTCGACAGCGCTAATACGATGCAGCCGAGCGCCCCAGACCTGAATTTGCTCCAGAAACCATTGGTATGCTTCCGGCTTACGTCCATCACACCAGACCACAACTTGCTTTGCCAGGCTACCGCTGTCCGGGCCGAACATCGGGTGTAACCCCAGTACCGGGCCATCGTGCGCCGCCAGCATGGCCTGTAATGGTCCATTTTTCACTGATGCCAGATCAACCAGAATACAATCTTTCGGTAAAGGCGGTAATTTGCCGATAACTTGCTCAGTAACGTGGATTGGCACACTAACAATCACCATTCCGGCATCGGCAACAATATCAGCCGCTCGATCCCAGTCATGTTGCTCCAGAATCCGCACCTGATAACCCGAGAGTGTCAGCATCTTCTCGAACAGGCGTCCCATCTGACCGCCACCGCCGACGATAACCACCGGACGCAGTGACGGACAAAGTGTTTTAAATCCTTTGTCGTTTTCACTGGAGTAAGATTCACGCATCACCCGACGCAAAACATCCTCAATCAGATCTGGCGGTACCCCCAGAGCTTCCGCCTCTGCACGACGCGAGGCCAACATAGATGCCTCGCGCTCCGGAACATAAATAGGCAGTCCAAAGCGGCTTTTCACCTCGCCCACTTCAGCAACCAGTTCCAGACGCTTCGCTAATAAATTCAGCAGCGCTTTATCGACTTCATCAATTTGATCGCGTAATGCGGTCAATTCAGCAACCATAATAAACCTCTTAAGCCACGCGAGCCGTCAGCTGCCCGTTCAGATCCTGATGAATTTCACGCAGCAAGGCATCGGTCATTTCCCAGCTAATGCAGGCATCGGTTACGGATACACCGTATTTCATTTCACTGCGCGGTTGCTCAGAAGACTGATTGCCCTCGTGGATATTACTTTCGATCATCAGACCAATAATTGAGCGATTGCCATCTTTGATTTGAGCAACCACGGATTCTGCCACCGCAGGCTGACGGCGATAATCTTTATTGGAATTACCGTGGCTGCAATCTACCATCAGAGACGGGCGCAGTCCCGCCTGTTCCATCTCTTTTTCACATTGCGCAACATCCGCAGGGCTATAGTTCGGCGCTTTACCACCGCGCAGGATGACATGCCCGTCCGGATTCCCCTGAGTTTGTAGCAACGCAACCTGCCCTGCCTGGTTAATGCCAACAAAACGGTGCGGCTGGGCGGCGGCGCGCATAGCGTTAATTGCTGTTGCCAGACTGCCGTCGGTGCCGTTTTTAAAACCAACCGGCATGGAAAGCCCGGAGGCCATTTCACGGTGAGTTTGCGATTCCGTTGTACGAGCACCAATTGCTGACCAGCTAAACAGATCGCCCAGGTATTGCGGGCTATTCGGATCTAACGCTTCCGTCGCCAGTGGCAGTCCCATATTCACCAGCTCAAGCAGCAATTTACGCGCGATCTGCAGCCCGGCTTCTACATCAAAAGAGCCATCCATATGGGGATCGTTAATTAACCCTTTCCAGCCGACAGTGGTACGGGGTTTTTCAAAATAGACGCGCATTACCAGATAGAGGCTATCGCTGACCTCTGCGGCAAGGGCTTTAAATCGACGAGCATATTCCAGAGCAGTTTCCAGATCATGAATGGAACAAGGACCACAAACTACCAGCAGACGAGGATCGCGCCCGGCGATAATATCTGAAATGGTTTTACGCGAGTCAGCAATCTGGGCTTCTTGTTGCAGGCTCAATGGAAAAGCGGCCTTCAGTTGTTCCGGAGTCATTAAAACCTGTTCGTCGGTAATATGTACGTTATTCAGCGCGTCTTTTTGCATGATGGCGATCCTGTTTATGCTCGTTTGCGATAGTTGATCCTCAGCGAGGATGACGTAACGATAACACATAAAGTAAAGTTTTCAATCCATATTTCGTACGCTTTTCTTTACACGAACAATTTACTCGCGCTTTGATGCTTATTTCGTACAAATAAATTTACACCCCCTTTAAAAACAATCCGCTATGCTTTGAAAAAGGAGAAAGAAATGATGAAAAAGTTTATCGCCCCCTTATTGGCTTTACTGGTTAGCGGATGTCAGATTGATCCTTATACTCACGCGCCAACCTTGACCAGCACCGACTGGTATGATGTCGGTATGGAAGATGCGATATCGGGCAGCGCCATAAAAGATGACGATGCATTTGGCGATTCACAGGCGGATCGCGGTCTATACCTTAAAGGATATGCCGAAGGACAAAAGAAAACTTGCCAGACCGATTTTACTTATGCCCGGGGACTTTCCGGTAAAAGCTTTCCTGCCAGCTGTAACAATGTTGAAAGTGCCAGCCAACTGCATGAAGTATGGCAAAAAGGGGCTGATGAAAATGCCAGCACAATACGATTAAATTAATTAAAACCCCACAAATAAATTAAACATAAGATTTTACTCATTGTGTTTTATTTCTCACATTGATGACGATCGCATGAAAAAATGATATTTTAATGAGCATTCTGAAAAAATATCGATGCATTTCGAGCGAAGAAGGTGGGGATCCCTGAATGCGTTTTTCTCACCGACTGTTCTTACTTCTGATTCTCCTGCTGACGGGAGCACCAATACTCGCTCAGGAGCCTTCTGACGTTGCGAAAAACGTGCGTATGATGGTTTCCGGTATTGTCAGTTACACCCGCTGGCCTGCGCTATCAGGGCCACCAAAGTTATGTATCTTTTCATCTTCACGTTTTAGTACCGCCCTACAAGAGAATGCCGCGACATCTTTGCCTTATCTGCCTGTCATCATTCACACTCAACAAGAGGCGATGATTTCAGGCTGCAATGGTTTTTATTTTGGCAACGAGTCACCGACATTCCAGATGGAATTAACCGAACAAGGTAATGACTCCAACTTACTGATAGTGTTTTATGTTCAGATAATGCCCGATGACCTTGTCATGCAGCTCCACCGATTTTGAGAACGACAGTGACTTCCGTCCCAGCCTTGCCAGATGTTGTCTCAGATTCAGATTATGTCGCTCAATGCGCTGAGTGTAACGCTTGCTGATAACGTGCAGCTTTCCCTTCAGGCGTGATTCATACAGCGGCCAGCCATCCGTCATCCATACCACGACCTCAAAGGCCGACAGCAGGCTCAGAAGACGCTCCAGTGTGGCCAGAGTGCGTTCACCGAAGACGTGCGCCACAACCGTCCTCCGTATCCTGTCATACGCGTAAAACAGCCA
>NZ_MIIV01000126.1:0-6140 GCF_001743015.1 Shigella sp. FC1567 | reverse complement strand
TTTTTTAAGTGACGTAAAACCGTGTTGAGGCCAACGCCCATAATGCGTGCACTGGCGCGACATCCGACGCCATTCATGGCCATATCAATGATTTTCTGGTGCGTACCGGGCTGAGAGGCGGTGTAAGTGAACTGTAGTTGCCATGTTTTACGGCAATGAGAGCAGAGATAGCGCTGATGTCCGGCAGTGCTTTTGCCGTTACGCACCACGCCTTCAGTAGCGGAGCAGGAAGGACATCTGATGGAAATGGAAGCCACGCAAGCACCTTAAAATCACCATCATACACTAAATCAGTAAGTTGGCAGCATTACCAACATTCCCTTAAGTTTACGTATTGGTATCACCAGCGGAATTGGATTATTTATCGCCTTAATGGGATTAAAAAATACTGGCGTTATTGTCGCCAATAAAGACACGCTGGTGATGATTGGCGATTTAAGTTCTCACGGCGTGTTGTTAGGTATTTTAGGGTTTTTTATTATAACCGTGTTGTCATCACGTCATTTTCATGCCGCGGTGCTGGTTTCTATAGTGGTGAGTCTTGCTGTGGATTATTTTTCGGTGATGTTCATTTTAGCGGCGTCTATTCCATTCCGCCTGATATTAGCGGCGTCATTGGTGAAGTAGATTTGAGCGGCGCGTTAACACTTGAACTCGCCGGTATCATTTTCTCCTTTATGCTGATCAACCTATTTGATTCATCAGGAACATTAATTGGTGTAACTGATAAAGCGGGCTTAATAGATGGTAACGGTAAATTCCCCAATATGAATAAGGCGCTGTATGTTGATAGCGTCAGTTCGGTGGCGGGTGCGTTTATCGGCACCTCGTCTGTTACTGCCTATATTGAAAGTACTTCTGGTGTGGCAGTCGGTGGCCGCACGGGGCTGACTGCGGTTGTGGTTGGCGTTATGTTCCTGTTGGTTATGTTCTTCTCACCGCTGGTGGCGATGGTTCCTCCTTACGCAACCGCCGGAGCGTTAATCTTTGTTGGCGTGCTGATGACTTCGAGCCTGGCGCACGTTAACTGGGATGATTTTACCGAATCGGTGCCTGCGTTTATTACCACGGTGATGATGCCCTTTACTTTCTCGATCACCGAAGGGATTGCACTCGGCTTTATGTCGTACTGCATCATGAAAGTGTGCACCGGGCGCTGGCGCGATCTGAACCTGTGTGTGGTGGTGGTCGCAGCTCTGTTTGCACTGAAGATTATTCTGGTGGATTAGTAACTGGCGAGGGTTTCCAGATATCATGAGTTCTGATTACGCAGGAGAACTCATGATCTGGATAATGCTCGCCACGCTGGCGGTAGTGTTTGTGGTTGGTTTTCGGGTGCTGACATCCGGGGCCAGAAAAGCGATTCGCCGTCTCAGTGATCGGCTGAATATCGATGTCGTACCCGTGGAGTCGATGGTCGATCAAATGGGAAAGTCAGCCGGTGACGAATTTTTACGTTATTTGCATCGCCCGGATGAGTCGCACCTGCAAAACGCCGCGCAGGTGTTGCTCATCTGGCAAATTGTCATTGTCGATGGTAGCGAACAGAACCTGCTGCAATGGCATCGGATTTTACAAAAAGCCCGTCTTGCCGCGCCGATTACCGATGCTCAAGTCAGGCTGGCGCTGGGTTTTCTGCGCGAAACCGAACCTGAAATGCAGGATATTAATGCTTTTCAGATGCGCTATAACGCGTTCTTTCAGCCTGCCGAGGGCGTTCACTGGCTGCATTAAAACCGCTTCGTCTTATCAGCCTACAGACCGCGCCTGACCTGTCGGGTGGATAAGACGTTCACGCCGCATCCGGTAATCTTTGCCCTGTTCCGTTTCGATCTTAACTCCAGCTCAAGCAACACCGTAAAAGTTGCAAAAACGTTAAATGCGTCACACATTTCAATGTTAAAGTGGTCGGCTTTTCCCCTGAAACATGCCACGGGTAACACCATGAGTGAATTTATTGCCGAAAACCGCGGCGCGGATGCCATCACCCGACCGAACTGGTCAGCCGTTTTCTCGGTGGCGTTTTGTGTCGCCTGTCTGATTATCGTTGAGTTTTTGCCCGTCAGTTTGTTGACGCCAATGGCCCAGGATTTAGGCATTTCGGAAGGGGTTGCCGGGCAATCGGTGACCGTGACCGCCTTTGTGGCAATGTTTGCCAGTTTGTTTATTACCCAGACAATTCAGGCTACTGACCGCTGCTACGTTGTTATTTTGTTTGCCGTTTTGCTGACGCTCTCCTGCTTGCTGGTTTCCTTTGCTAACTCATTCAGTTTGCTTTTAATCGGTCGTGCCTGTCTGGGGCTGGCGCTGGGCGGGTTCTGGGCGATGTCGGCGTCGCTGACCATGCGTCTGGTGCCGCCGCGTACGGTGCCGAAGGCGCTGTCGGTGATCTTCGGCGCGGTTTCTATTGCGCTGGTGATTGCCGCGCCGTTGGGCAGTTTTTTAGGCGAGCTTATCGGTTGGCGCAATGTCTTTAATGCGGCGGCGGTGATGGGCGTGCTGTGTATTTTCTGGATTATCAAATCATTGCCTTCACTGCCAGGCGAACCCTCGCATCAGAAACAAAATACTTTCCGCTTATTACAACGTCCGGGTGTGATGGCAGGGATGATCGCCATCTTCATGTCTTTCGCCGGGCAGTTTGCTTTCTTCACGTATATTCGCCCGGTGTATATGAACCTGGCGGGATTCGGCGTGGATGGCTTAACGCTGGTGCTGTTGAGTTTTGGTATCGCCAGCTTTATTGGTACGTCGCTTTCGTCGTTCATTCTTAAACGTTCGGTAAAACTGGCCTTAGCAGGCGCGCCGTGAATACTGGCTGTGAGTGCGTTGGTACTGACGTTGTGGGGAAGCGATAAAATCGTTGCTACCGGCGTGGCGATTATCTGGGGGCTAACTTTTGCATTGGTTCCCGTCGGCTGGTCAACGTGGATCACCCGCTCGCTGGCCGATCAGGCAGAAAAAGCCGGGTCTATTCAGGTGGCGGTTATTCAGCTTGCTAATACCTGTGGCGCGGCAATCGGCGGTTATGCGCTGGATAATATTGGTCTGACTTCGCCGTTGATGTTGTCCGGCACATTGATGTTGCTGACTGCATTGTTGGTTACTGCAAAGGTGAAAATGAAGAAATCCTGATATCAGGTAAAGAAGCGTTGGTCAGTAGTTGTTGCTGTTCTTACATATCCGGGCATTCTACCTTACCCAACGCTTCCCAATAATTGCTCTGATTATTACGTTCCATCGCCACGATGGCCTCGCGTATATGTTGTTTATTGTTTTCATCTGACAACATTAACTTTTCCCACGCTTCATCTGATAATGACGCCTGTGGCGTGCAAATTTTACGTAAATCTTGTAATACCGTGGTTTTCTCTTTTGCGGACTGCAGTGAGCTAAAAGGCGACTCGGCGTATACGATGCCTGGCATAGCGAAAAAAGTGAAAATAAGCAGTAGTGTCGTTGGTTTCATGGATTCAACCTTTTACAAATGTGTATCGAATGAAGCATAAGTGTAGTTTGCTTTCATCGCTCTCATCATTCTGTACGAAACGCGCTTGCGTGGTCAGTAAGAAGTGCCAGACTTTATATTCCACTTTTATTCCTTTTTATTCTTATCGATAGCGTTTCGTTTTTTAAACCGCAGCGACCTTACCGCTATAGTCAGGTAATCATTAATAAAAGGATAAAAAAATGAAACTGACAACACATCATCTACGGACAGGGGCCGCATTATTGCTGGCCGGAATTCTGCTGGCAGGTTGCGACCAGAGTAGCAGCGATGCAAAACACATTAAAGTTGGCGTTATAAATGGCGCAGAACAAGATGTCGCGGAAGTCGCTAAAAAGGTGGCAAAAGAGAAATATGGCCTCGATGTTGAACTGGTAGGATTTAGCGGTTCGTTGCTACCGAACGATGCGACAAATCATGGCGAACTTGATGCGAATGTCTTCCAGCATCGACCCTTTCTTGAACAAGATAATCAGGCGCATGGTTATAAACTGGTAGCGGTGGGAAATACGTTTGTCTTCCCTATGGCGGGTTATTCCAAAAAAATCACAACCGTGGCGCAAATAAAAGAAGGCGCGACAGTGGCGATCCCCAACGACCCGACCAACCTTGGTCGCGCACTTTTACTGTTGCAAAAAGAGAAGCTAATTACTCTGAAAGAGGGAAAAGGGTTATTACATACCGCGCTGGATATAACCGATAATCCTCGTCATTTGCAGATTATGGAACTCGAGGGGGCGCAGCTTCCGCGCGTACTGGATGATCCCAAAGTTGATGTAGCGATTATCAGCACCACTTACATTCAGCAGACAGGGCTTTCTCCGGTGCACGACAGCGTATTTATTGAAGATAAGAATTCGCCGTATGTGAATATTTTGGTGGCACGGGAAGATAATAAGAATGCAGAAAACGTGAAGGAATTTCTGCAATCTTATCAATCACCCGAAGTCGCTAAAGCGGCAGAAACCATTTTTAACGGTGGCGCGGTGCCTGGCTGGTAATTCTCACTCATGCCGCGCCGGACGATTTATTTTTCTGGCCGGCGACGGGAATCCATTGAAATCAAAATCACCGATGACAGAATCAGCAGCGTTCCCAGCCAGTCCGGTAATGTGAACGTGATCCCCAGCAACAGCAAAGAGAGTAGCGCGCTACTTAATGGTTCTGCACAGCTCAAAATGCTGGCTTTTGGACCGCCAATTAATTGTGCTCCTTTCAGGTACAGACTAAATGTCAGGGACGTACCAATGACCACCAAATAAAAAAACGCCAGAATCAAACTGCCGTTAACGACAAAGTTTGTTCCTTGTCTGGCATAAAAAGGCAACAGAATCAGACCGCCAATCAGCATACTCCAGCCGACGACTGGTAACGTGCCATAGCGGGCAATTAGCGTTGAGGGATAGGTGGTATAGAATGCAGCAGCAAATGCCGAGGCAATGCCCCAGAACAACGCGGCAGGAGAGAGCGATAATGACGTCGGATTACCGTGTGTCACCAATAAAAAAGTCCCGACCAGCGATGTCAAAATAGCGCAGAAAACCAGAATGCCCGGGCGCGATTTACGCACCAGTGAGAACCAGGCGACGATAATCGTCGGTGAGAGGAATTGCAGCACCGTTGCCGTGGCTGCGTTCGATTTTTCGATGGTTAGCAAAAAAGTGAGCTGTACAGTTAGCGCGCCAACCACGGAAAAAATCAGCAGGCTAATGGCATCTTTATGATTGTTAATAATAGAAAAGATTTTATCGCCATGAACAAATGACAGCGTCAGTAGAATCAAACCGGCGAATATCAAACGCGTCATAGTCAAAAACTGCGACGACATCTGGCTTTGCTCCATGATGTATTGCGCGCAGACCCCTGAACTTCCCCACAACACGGCGGCAATCAGAACGTTCAGCATCCCCTTTCTGGTGGAACCCATTTTTCCCTCTGCATACTGTTTTGTCGTTTATGTATGCAGGCATGATAGCAAAAATGGCGAGGATGGCTCTGTTTGCGCCACGCCGATTTTTCTTAGCCCAGACTGGTGAGCTAAATATCTTTAATAAACAGCAGGCAAATCATCGCAATACCCAACATCCCTATCGCCAGCCAGAACAACGCATGGTAGCTCCAGATTTCAACCATAATTCCGTCAACAGAGCCGGCGATAATCCAGCCGACGCGTGAAGTATTTGCATATAACGTTGTCGCAGAGCCTATTTTTTCAGGCATTAAGTCCTGAAAATAAAGCATGCCGATACTGAGGTAGCCTGAGTTTAACGGACACTCCTTCCTGAAATAGAATGGCATCAGAAGGAGCTAATAATGAGCAGAAAAAACCAACGTTACTCTAAAGAGTTCAAAGCCGAAGCTGTCAGAACGGTTCTTGAAAATCAACTTTCGATCAGTGAAGGCGCTTCCCGATTATCCCTTCCTGAAGGCACTTTAGGACAATGGGTTACCGCCGCCAGAAAAGGGCTCGGTACTCCTGGTTCCCGCACGGTGGCTGAACTGGAATCTGAAATTCTGCAACTGCGTAAGGCGTTAAATGAAGCTCGCCTTGAGCGAGATATATTAAAAAAAGCAACAGCGTATTTTGCACAGGAGTCGCTGAAAAATACGCGTTAATCGAACAATGGCGACA
>NZ_MIIV01000125.1:0-6170 GCF_001743015.1 Shigella sp. FC1567 | reverse complement strand
CGATTTCCCAGAGCACCACGCTGGCCGACTGCTCCGCACGGGTGCATTCATTCAGTGTTTCCTGCCGGATATCCTGCATCAGTTCACCACCTGTTCAAAATCGGCCGTTACAGTCACCCATAACGCCCCCACGCTTGCCGACCATTTACGACAAGCCACCCTGATCGGTTTCCAGTCATAAGGTGGCGTCCACTGAAATGCGCGGACGCCACCGTGCCGTTCCAGAAAGGCTTTTAAAGGTGGGTGTTCACCTTTACGAACACGTATCGTCACGCTGTAAGTCGACAGCAGATTATTCAGTCCCGCCGGGCGACGCTGTTCATAACCATCACCCAGCTTCACTGCCACCACTTTTGGCTCTGATACCACATTCATATCCGGGCGCACCTTCCAGCGAAACGTCTCCATTACCGGTATGCTCCACTTAACCGGCCACCATCACGGGCCTGCTGTTGCATAAAGTCCGCGGCCGCTTTTTTCCCGAGGTCATAAACCACCTTCAGTGCTGCCGGACCTATCTGCCCGTTCGTGCCGTCGTTATTGATCCCGATGTTGTACTGCGGGGCAAACATCACCATGCCTGAACCACCAGTATCCGCCACAACCCCCAGCTTACCATCAGCACCGCGACGCAGTGGCAGAATGGCTTCAGGTCCCGCTTCCCCCATCACACCCGCGCCTTTTGCAAAAGCAAAAAAACGTCGGACGGTTAACCACCGTGCCACTGTAGCGACTCAAATCAGCAGACTGGTAAACACCGCCATCAGCATTAGTCGTGAAGCCGAATAAAGAGCCGACGCCCTTTACCGCCTGCATCATGGCCATCTGTGCCATAATTCTGGCCATATCTGACAACAGGGAAGAGGTGAAGGATTTAAAATTCAGCTTACCGGTGGTACAGAATGTCGCCAGTGCATTACCGGCACTGCTGAATGCCACTGTAAACATCTGTTCTGCCGTTCCCACCGCATTATCCGCATCCGCCGTAAAATTCTGAAACGCCCGCATGGCACCGTTTTTCCAGTCGCCCTGCGCCACTTCCAGTTCCTGCCAGTAGCGTTTGTTTTCATTCAGTTGTCGCTTCAGGCTCCCCTTCAGCACCTCCTCAGCCCTCCGGTAGTCCTCCGTCCCGTAAGTGCCTTTCTGGCGACTGTCATTCTCAAGCTGTTGCAACTGTTGCCGGTATTCCTGCCGGATGCGCAACTGTGCCTGGTAGCGCTGCCGCTGCTTATCCCCCATACCTGCAGTGGCAATATCCAGATTGTGCTGCTCACGCAGTGCACGTTCTTTGTCTGCCAGCTGGCTGGTCAGCTGAACCGTTTTTTTTCTCAGGTCGTTAAGCGCTGTCTGTTTCTGCAGCTCCTGCTGTTTCACATCCAGCAGCGTCAGCGCCTGAATCAGCTCATTCTTACGGGCCAGCACACTCTTTTCATCTGCCGTCAGCTTTTTCCCGTCCAGGTCGCTGATGCGCTGCTGCAGGGCCAGAAGCTGTTTATGCGCTTCAGTCATCCTTTCAGTGGCAATGCCTGCTGACTGTCTGGCAGCAGCAATCTGCCCTTCCACCTGTGCCTGCTGCTGACTGTACTGCAGCAATAACCGGGTGGCCTCATCATTACGGGTTGCCCGTGTATTTTTCTTAATGGCTTTTTCGTAACGTTCATTTTCACGCTGTATCGCCGCATCCCTGACAGCCTGGTCGGCGTACTGCATGGCATTAATACGCGCAATTTCCCGCTGATGTCGTGCAGCTTCCGTTTCATTCATCCGGTTCAGCGCGGCATTTTCAGCATTCCGGCGTTTCTGTTGCTCCTGGTAATTCCGTTCTGCCTGCGCTTTTGCATCCTGCAAATCCTTCCGGCGTTTTTTCTCCTGAAGATCGTTAAGACGCTGCTGATCGTACTCCACCTGTGTGGAGGCGTTTGTCCACGGATATTTTTTCGCGCGCTGAATTTTTTCCTGTAACGCATCAATCTGCGCATCCAGCGAGTCTTCACGACCAATATTCATGGCCGCATCCCAGAACTGCTTCCACCAGTCAGACAAGGTTTGCAGCGTACTACCCAGCGCATTGAGATTATTATCAATATCAGATGTGCGTTTACCGGTTTCCTCTGCCAGCGCAGACATGGCGATCCGGGCCGCATCACTGGACCGCCCCTGCTCCCCAAGGACGCGTATCTGCTCAAGCTGAGTGGCAGTCAAAAAATGCAGCGCATTGTCCAGCGCCTTCGCGGCATTTACAGGATCATCCTTCAGCCGCTTAAACTGATTTATGGTATCGCTGACCGACTGGCCAACCGATCGCTCCATCTGTGCGGCAGCTTTCGCCACCATACCAATATCGTTTCCATGAAATGCCCCACTGCCCACCACCTGTGCCAGCGCACCGGCTGCCGCATGTTGCGTGATACCATTCCCGGATATGGCCCGGCTGAGTTTCCACAACTGCCCGACAGTGACACCGGCATAATGTCCCGTCAGCGCCAGCTGACGGTTAAATTCCTCGCCCTCCTTCCGGCCGTCATGCCAGGCTTTACCCAGACCCAGGACCGCCGCGACAAGTCCGCCAATAACGCCGCCAGTCATCATGCCTTTCGGCGACATCAGTGCGCCTGTCCATCCGGCACGGTTAGCCAGCGTTATCCCGGATCCCCTCAGCGCACCAAAATTGCCGCGCGCCATCTGACTGATTAACACCCCCAGCTCCCGCCGGGCTGCCGCACTTTTCAGCCCCAGCGAATGTGTGGCTTTTCCTGCCCGCTCCATTTTGCGGATATACACTTCTGCAGCACTGCTTACCCCCAGCTGAGCCGCCCTGGCGCGAAGCAACTCAGAAGACGACAGATTCTGGCGGGTTGCCTGCTCTTTAAGCTGGCGGATAAACGCCGCTTTCTGCCGGGTGGCCTGTTCCTCTGCCTGCGTCAGGGCACGGGTTTTCGCCGTGATCTCCGAAATCAGCGCCAGATAATCCTGCTGACCAACCCCGCCACTGTTTCTGGCCTGTCGGATCTGCTGCTGAATACGCTGTAATTCCTGAAGCCCCGCACCGGCCTGTTTCACACTGTCAATCTGGCGATAAAAGGCGGCAGCCGCTTTATCCTGCGCCTCCGCCAGTGCCCTGGCCTGCGCCTGTTCCTCGCGCATTTTCTGATTCAGGGCATCCACGCGCAGACGGGTTTGTTCCACCTCACGGGCCATGCGTTCATGAGCCCGTGCATTCTTCTCCACCGTCTGCGCATGGGCTGATGCTGCTGTTGCAGCCGAAGAAGCCGCATGCATTGTCTGCCGGGCCGCCTGAGTCTGACGCTCCATAAAACGCTGCATACGGGCAGAAGACCGTTCTGCATCACCGGCTGCACCATTCAGAAGGTTTTTGATACGGGGAATTTCATTTTTAAACTCTGCCGCATCAATCCCCAAATCAATGACCAGGTTGGCTATCTGGTCCATAACGCACACCTCCGGAAATACCTTCCCCAAGATGCATCAGTTCTTCGTCCGTTCGCTCCGGTATCCCGTTCTCTTCCGGTAAAAGGCTGAAATCAGCCACCGCAGCATCACTGCTGCCGGACACCATTCTCACGATCAATGCCTTCAGCGAGGCAAACTGCGCATCCATCCACACATCACTGAAGCTCTGCATCCGGAAATAATCGCCCCCTCACCAAGCTCAGTGGCCGACATTTCCGACAGCATCCGCCGCCAGTCTGCCCGCCGGAACTCCCGGGCAAGCCGCATGACAAACTGCATTTCCCGCGTCAGGACTTTTCCGGCGTCAGCGCCTCATGATCATCATCCCCGGCATTCTCAATGGTCCCCATACCGCTCAGCGACAGAACCCTCTCCGCCCCCGCGCCCAGCGCATCATACGACCATGTTGTCATAATGGATGCGCAAAGCGTCTCAACATCCTGAGACTGCTCAGCATTCCACAGTGAGCGGGAAACCAGCCAGGCATTGATATCCATTCCCATACGCAGAAAAGCAATCTGTCGTTCAGCCTCCGGCAGTTCTCCCTCCTGTGCATCAAACTTTGCCGTTCGCTGCTGAACAAACGTCAGATATTCAATTCTCTGCAGCCCGGACAGCTCACTGAGCACCACGGACTGTTTTTCATAATTAAACGTATCCTGTTTCAGAAACATCATGTTCTCCGGATGCAAAAACCCCCGGATAACCGGGGCAATGATGAGTATCGTCCTGTTATGGTGCGCTGACGGTCACCGCAGCCACTGCCACAAACTCTCCGTCAGAGGTCATGCCCACGATGCTGACACTGCCCTGCTTCACGCCTTTCACCGTGGCCACAAGCCCGCTCAGGGTCACCGAAGCAGTCTGAGGATCTGACGAATGCACACTGATCGCTTTGTCACTGGCCCCGTCAGGTTTTACTGTAAAGGTCAGTGTGGTGGTTGCTCCCGCTTTGACACTGACAGATGCCGGTGCCACCGTCAGTCCGGTAACACCCACGGTTTCAGCGCCCTCCTCTGCCAGATACGGACGCCCCACACCGCTGATTTTTACAGTACGGGTCATCACCTCTTTTGAGGTAATGGTTTTACCCAGTGAACTCAGCCAGCCACGGAAAACATCAACCGTACCGTTGGGGTATTTGATACGAAACGCGCAGACTTCACCGGAATCGAACAACTGAACCAGTTTTTTCTGCCCGCTGTCACCCGGACGCCAGGCCAGCGTCGCCAAAGTATCACCGACGGATTTCTGCCCCTGGGTTGTCGTTTTCCAGTCTGCATCTTCATCATCGAGATAAGTGTCATCTTCTGCATCAGCGGTCATTTCGCCAGGTTGCAGATCCTTCACCATCGCAAGACGCAGCCAGTCAGTGTCCGACAAAGGGTTCGCAAACGCATCGCCCTTGCCGGTGTACATCCAGAACGTCGTTCCCGCACCTTTCGTCTTTGCCAGTGGATTTGGTGTGGTCATTGCCACCTCCTTAATTCGTGTACGTGATCTGGTACGTGATTTCCGCCATCGCCCAGGTGGCCATCTCATTATCACGTTGATAGTTAAAACCGAGTGGGATCATGGTGTCGATGAGTCCGGAAAGCACCGGAATATCCTTCATGGCCGGAAATATGGTGTTCTCCATCCACGTATCCAGCTCAGAATCCGGCGCCTGTGCACGGACGAAAACGGCAATATGCAGAACAGCCTGCCAGTCGTCCTCATCCGTCATTTTTCCGGTGTACTGCGCATCACTCAGCCACACCGCCACGGCGGGCAGTTCCTGCGCATCAATAAATGCCGGAAGCCCGTCAAAAAGCACGACATTCCCCCCGCATTCGCCCTTCAGGCTTGCCAGTACTGCCTGGCGGATTTGTGTGTGCCTGTTCATCCCAAATGTATCCTCAGTTGCTGTTTCAGGGCATACCCCAGCTGTTTCAATGATGCGATCGCGGGCATCCTCAAATGCCTGTGTCAGCGGTCCGGCCAGCGGAATTTTCACAACCTCCACGGGCAGACGATTTTTTCTGGGCCGCCCCTTACTGTCCTTTCCTGTTTCAAAACACGCTTCAGGAAGACGCCTGAGAACATGCCAGCGACCGTTCGCCAGCTGCTGGATAAACGCACCACGAAAAAAGTATTTCCCCACCTTCAGTCCGTCACCGGCACGCCGGCATGTTGTGCCAAGCTTAATGGCGGGCAGATTGCCCCGGTTAACACGGATACGGGCATACATTTTTCCTGCCGGACTGGCTTTAAATACCCGGACGCGCTGACGCACCAGTTTCAGGGGGCCCCCCTTCACCTGGTTATCTCCCGCAACGGTATTCCTGGCGACCTGCCGGGTGGCAACCGAGACAACTTTTGCAGCAACCCGGTTTACTGCCCATGCGCTGGCCTGCGGCACCATACGGGTATCAAGACTGTTCAGATTGCGGATGGCATTCTCAAGCCCCCTCATAATATCCCCCTGCCCTTACGTTTCCTGCTCCTTCACGCCGCAACCGGATATAACTACATCCGCCGTCATCAGGAGTAATACGATCCACGCTGAAAGACTCCCGGCCAATCATCAGCGAATCATTGCGACACAGCTGTAAAATATCGTAAGCGTAAACTGACCGCCGTATGTAGCCATTAAGCCTGTATTGGTAACGTAGGTGCCCACCTTTTCAACTAGTGGACACCTGTTATGGAACAGAAAG
>NZ_MIIV01000124.1:0-6319 GCF_001743015.1 Shigella sp. FC1567 | reverse complement strand
TTTCTGGTGCGTACCGGGCTGAGAGGCGGTGTAAGTGAACTGTAGTTGCCATGTTTTACGGCAATGAGAGCAGAGATAGCGCTGATGTCCGGCAGTGCTTTTGCCGTTACGCACCACGCCTTCAGTAGCGGAGCAGGAAGGACATCTGATGGAAATGGAAGCCACGCAAGCACCTTAAAATCACCATCATACACTAAATCAGTAAGTTGGCAGCATTACCCTGTATGTTTAATACCCGTCTCTATCGGGTTAATTTTGATGAGGCTAGCGTCCAGGGAATGGGCATTTCCATACTCCGTGGAGAGGAAAATATCCCCATTGATAGTGATACCCTGGTAACACTACAGAAATTCTTTGAAGAAGATTGTACCTCTCATACTGGCATGTCACAAACTGAGGATAATATTAATGCAGTCGCTATGAAGATTACTGCAGATATTATGCAACACGCAGATTGAGGTTAAGTCGAAGAACAGCCAATGAATTGACTTTACAAGAGAGATAACTTATTTGTTTTAGAATCATGAATGTTAGCCCGAGCTAACCTGTTAAAGGTGCAAAAGATTGCACCTTTTTCAGATTACCTCGGGCCTGGTTACGTCGCTTTCGGCTTACTGATTTTCCTCAATTAGCAACGCTTCAAGCAAATCGAGATCGTGCAGTAATTTTTGCAGCGTTTCGTTGCTGATCTCCCGCGTGGCGCGCAGGTGGTACAGTTCAGCACGTTCAGAACGCAATGCCGCCAGACGGAAGCGACGCTCAAGGTTCTCTTCCTGCACGGAACTTTCAACGTCGTTACGTCCATCGGCGCGACGACGCAGGTTACCAATGACGCGAGAACTGACCTCCGTAAGCAGCTGGTTATCGATATTCTCTTCGGTATCCGCCGCCAGACGCTCCTCCATTTTCTGGATCGCCACAATCGCCACTTCTGCCGTTGCCGCTCGCGCAATACGTTCCTCTTTCAATTGTTGCGAATGATCCGCGACTTCAATGTGTTGTAGCAGAATAGGCAACATCACCACACCGACAAACAGCGAGAAGAGAATGACGCCAGCCGCCAGGAACACCAGCTCATAGCGCGCCGGGAAGACGTTACCATCCGGCAAGAGCAGCGGGATAGAGAGCACACCGGCCAGAGTGATCGCCCCACGCACCCCGGCGAAAGACGCGATCAGGATTTCTCGTGTGGTCCACGAACCAAACTCCATCGGCTTCTTCTTCAGGAAGCGGTTGCTGAACTTTTTCATCGTCCACAGCCAGCCGAAACGGACCAGCATCAGCGCCGCATATATCAGAATAATATCGGTAAACAGCATCCAGATTTCGACGTTAGGGTCGATTTCTGCCGCCATCAGCGACGTCTCCAGAATACCCGGCAGCTGCAGACCTAACAGCAGGAACACCATGCCGTTAAAGACAAATTCCAGCATCGCCCAGGTGCTGTTTGCGCGCAGGCGCATTGCCAGCGGCGCACGGCGCATCACACCGGAGCGGGTGATGGTCATCCCGGCGGCAACCGCAGCGAGGATGCCGGAAACGCCAATATGTTCGGCAATCAGATAAGAAGCGAATGGCAGCAAGAACAGCAGAACGATCTGCGTCGCGGGTTCATCACCGCCCCAGCGGCTGAGGAATCGCAGCGAGCGACCATACAGCCAGCTCACCACAAAACCGGCAAGAATACCACCAATGGCTACTTTCATAAATTCGACCGTCGCACCGCCGACGGTGAAGATCATCGTCCCCATCGCCACTGCCACGGCAAACTTCAACGACACCAGGCCGGAGGCGTCATTCATCAACGCTTCGCCCTGCAAAATGCCCATGATTTTTTTCGGGATGCGCCCTTCGCCAACAATTCCGGAGAGCGCCACAGCATCGGTCGGAGAAAGTACCGCCGCCAGCGCAAAGGCGGGGATCAGCGGAATGCCCGGCACCACCCAGTAAATAAGGAAGCCAATGCCGACCACGGTGACCACCACCAGCGCCAGCGCGAGGCCGAAAATCTCTCGACCATGTTCGAGAAATTCACGGGTCGGCGTTTTCCAGCCATCAGCGAACAGCAACGGCGGGATAAACAAGACTAAAAAGAGTTCAGGATCAAACTCCACATGCAAACCAAACGTCGGCCACGCCAGTAGCGCACCGATGGCGATTTGCATAAGCGGAAGCGGGATCTGAAAGGGCATGACACGAGTGACCACCCCGGACAGCGAGACCACGAGGGTCATTATCAGTATGGTGAAGAAGATTTCCATGCGTTCCCTGTTTGCGATGTTTTTTTATGATCTGAGAAAGGCGTTATGCCTGAATTCTCATTTTTTCAGAATATCGCAAAAGCTCACACAATGTGCGGAGAAAATAAAAACGGGCAGCCATTGCCACCCGTTTTCAGAATCCGATGAAAGATTAGATAGCCCAGCCACCCGCATAGAAGGTCACCAGCGCCACGGCGATAACGACCGTACCGATGTTCAACTTGCGCCATTCGCCGGAAACCAGACGACCAATCACCAGAGTCGCGAAGCCGATCATGATGCCTGTTACGATGTTACAGGTCAGCACGATGAATACCGCCGTAACCAGACCCGCCATCGCATCAACAAAATCAGCAAAGTCGATTTTCGCCACGTTGCTCAGCATCAGCAGGCCAACGTACATCAGCGCCGGAGCCGTTGCATACCCCGGAACGAGGTAAGAGAGCGGAGAGAGGAACAGAATCAGCAGGAACAGCACGCCAACGGTGATAGCCGTCAAACCGGTTTTACCGCCCGCCGCCGTACCCGCCGCAGACTCGATGTATACCGCTGCCGGAGCAGCACCCACCAGGCCAGAGAAAACGCTGCTCATGGAGTCAGTGGTCAGTGCTTTCCCACCGTCGATGATCTGCCCATCTTTATCCAGCAGGTTCGCCTGGCCGGCGACGGCACGGATAGTTCCGGTGGCATCAAATACTGCCGTCATCACCAGCGCCAGAACGCTTGGCAGGACTACAGGATTCAGCGCGCCCATAATGTCCAGGCTGCCAATCAGTGAATTGCCGTTTTCATCGCTCAATGAAGGCATGCCGAAAACGCCGGAGAAATGGACGTTAGGATCGAAGATCAAACCGACAATTGAGATACCGATAATGGTCAGCAGAATGCCACCAGGGACTTTCAGTTTTTCCAGGCCGATGATCACCGCCAGACCTACCAGTGACATAATCACCGGGAAGGTCGCGAAATCACCCAGCGCAACGGGCAGACCATCAAGCGGGTTTTTAATCACCAGACCAACACCATTAGCGGCAATGAGCAGCAGGAACAGACCGATACCGATCCCCGTGCCGTGCGCCACACCGTGCGGCAAGTTGCGCAAAATCCAGCTACGGATACCCGTGGCAGAAATTACCGTAAACAGCACACCCATCAGGAACACGGCACCCAGCGCGACAGGTACGCTAATATGTTGCCCCAGCACCAGGCTGAATGCGGTAAACGCCGTCAGGGAGATGGCGCAACCAATCGCCAACGGCAGATTAGCCCACAGACCCATCACGATAGAACCGAGTCCGGCAACCAGACAGGTTGCAACGAAAACTGCCGCAGGCGGGAAGCCTGCTTTACCCAACATACCTGGAACGACGATGACCGAGTAGACCATCGCCAGAAACGTTGTTAACCCGGCAACCACTTCCTGACGGACAGTGCTTCCACGTTGTGAAATTTTAAACCAGGCGTCGAGTGAACCGCCGGTACGCGCTGATGGCGTAGACATAAGAAAACATCCCCTGAGAGTTTAATTTTCGTCAAGATGCGTGGCGGACAATCCCCTGCCAGCGAAACGTTATCTTCCTGCTCCAGGTTTGCGACAATTTACTGCGTCGCAAAAAAGCAAACGTTTAGCTCCGCGCATACAAAACGGGTGGTAAAAAAAGCAAACGATTATCCGGCGATCATAGCGGCTTTTTCAACCGAAGTTTGCTGCTTTTTTCTCTTTTATTGTCTTGACGATGAAAAAACAGGCAATTGATGCGCAAACGTTATCGTCGGTGCGCAAGATTGCAGCGTTATCGAGCCGTATACCGTTCAGGATTGCGATAAAAAATCGTCTGAGATGACAAAAATATTGCGGTTAAAAAGTATACTTTTACACTGGCGAAGAAACGTCGGTGACATACAATTAAAGCATCAACACCAACCGGAACCTCCACCACGTGCTCGAATGAGGTGTGTTGACGTCGGGGGAAACCCTCCTGTGTACCAGCGGGATAGAGAGAAAGACAAAGACCGGAAAACAAACTAAAGCGCCCTTGTGGCGCTTTAGTTTTGTTCATCTTCCAGCAAGCGTGCGCCGGTACCTTCTTCTCCTAAGCGGTCGCCCGGGTTACGCAACGGGCAATCACTGCGCGAAAGGCAGCCACAACCAATACATCCGTCCAGTTCGTCACGCAGCGCCACTAAGGTATGAATGCGCCGATCCAACTCTTCTCGCCATTGGGACGAAAGCTGTTTCCACTCTTTCGCACTTAACGTATGCCCTTCTGGCAACACGCCAAACGCTTCACCAATGGTCGCCAGCGGAATGCCAATACGCTGAGCAATTTTGATAATTGCAACATATCGCAACACATCACGTCTATATCGCCGCTGATTGCCGCTGTTACGGATACTGGTAATCAACCCTTTACTTTCATAGAAATGCAGCGCCGATACCGCCACACCGCTGCGTTTCGCCACTTCGCCGGGGGTTAGCAGCGCTTTAATGCGGGGTAATTTCTTTTCCATAAATCGCTTTACCTCAAGTTAACTTGAGGAATTATACTCCCCAACAGATGAATTAACGAACTGAACACTGAAAAGAGGCAGATTTATGTCCCATCAGAAAATTATTCAGGATCTTATCGCATGGATTGACGAGCATATTGACCAGCCGCTTAACATTGATGTAGTCGCAAAAAAATCAGGCTATTCAAAGTGGTACTTGCAACGAATGTTCCGCACGGTGACGCATCAGACGCTTGGCGATTACATTCGCCAACGTCGCCTGTTACTGGCCGCCGTTGAGTTGCGCACCACCGAGCGTCCGATTTTTGATATCGCAATGGACCTGGGTTATGTCTCGCAGCAGACCTTCTCCCGCGTTTTCCGTCGGCAGTTTGATCGCACTCCCAGCGATTATCGCCACCGCCTGTAGTTTTATTGCCCGCGCGTTAACTCCCGCGCGGGTAATTGCTCCATCCATTGCATAAACACCTGCGGCGGCATCGCCTTCGCAAAAAACCATCCCTGGCAATAGCGCACGCCGCGTTTGCGCAGCCAGTTAACCTGCTCCTCAGTTTCGACGCCTTCAGCGATCGTTTTTAACCCCAGGCTGTGCGCCAGCTCGATGATGTGTTCCGCAATCAAATGACTGGTTTTGTGGGTGGTCAGCGTTTCAACAAACGATTTATCGATTTTCAAAATATCGACATTCAATGATTTAAGGTTATGCAAGTTAGAGTAGCCAATACCAAAATCATCAATTGCCACTTCGTAACCAGCCTGGCGGAAAGCCAGAATAATCGGCGTCATTTTTTCGACATCAAGAAATGCATGCTCAGTCACTTCAAATTTAATTTGCTGCGGACGCACCGCGTATTGCTCTGTTTTCTGATTGATTCGCGCTATCAACCGTGACGTATGAAAATCGGAGGCCGACAGGTTAATAGAAACATAGCGATCTGCATGTGTTGCCAGGTAATCGCCCAGATCGCGGAAGACATTATCAATAACATAATCAGTTACCTGTTCTATCATCCCCTCCTTTTCTGCCAGCGGAATAAACTCTGCCGGATTCATTACTTGCTCCTGCTCACTAGGCCAACGTAACAACGCTTCAGCGCCGATACATTTTTCTGTTTTGATATCGATTATTGGCTGGTAATAAAGACAAAGTTGATGTTTTTCTAGAGCGCGTTGCAATTTGCGTTTGGGAGACAAATAGTTTTGTCGAATACGTAGCCAGAGTAATAGCAGAACAAGACTCCCCAAAATACCGGCGGGCAACGCAAAAATAAGGTAATGACTCCAACTTACTGATAGTGTTTTATGTTCAGATAATGCCCGATGACCTTGTCATGCAGCTCCACCGATTTTGAGAACGACAGTGACTTCCGTCCCAGCCTTGCCAGATGTTGTCTCAGATTCAGATTATGTCGCTCAATGCGCTGAGTGTAACGCTTGCTGATAACGTGCAGCTTTCCCTTCAGGCGTGATTCATACAGCGGCCAGCCATCCGTCATCCATACCACGACCTCAAAGGCCGACAGCAGGCTCAGAAGACGCTCCAGTGT
>NZ_MIIV01000123.1:0-6375 GCF_001743015.1 Shigella sp. FC1567 | reverse complement strand
AGTCTGACATCAAGAGCGCGGTAGCCTTTTTTAATATTTCATTCTCCATTTCAATGCGTTGTAGCTTTTTCCTCAGCTTACGTATTTCGATTTGTTCTGGTGTTATCGGAGAGGCTTTTGGTGTTTTGCCCTGACGCTCATCACGCAGTTGTTTGACCCATCTTGTCATTGTGGAAAGGCCAACATCCATAGCTTTGGCGGCATCTGCCACCGTGTATTTCTGGTCAACAACCAGTTGAGCGGATTCGCGTTTAAACTCTGCGCTAAAATTTCTTTTTTTCATTGGAGCACCTGTGTTGTTCTGAGGTGAGCATATCACCTCTGTTCAGGTGGCCAAATTCAGTGTGCCACTTCAGAGAAGCAAGTCAACGGAGGATATCGCTTCAGCTTTTAAGTGCGTGATAGACAAGCCCTTAAACGATGCTGAAAAATGTTAGCGTGCGCCGGAATGAAATATAGATCACTCTGATGTATTAGAAATCGTTTCTGTCTTTCATACCCGGCGCTTAAACTGCCCTGCATCAATGCCATGTTGCTTCATTTTCCGCCACAGCGTAGTGCGGCCGATTCCAAGTAAAGCCGACATTTCCTGAATGCGACCGCCTGTGACCTGGGCTGCGTTAATAATTGCCTCTTTTTCAACTTCCGCAAATGACAGACTGGTGGAAAGGCGGGTGGCGCTGACATCATCTGTTGCCTGCTCGGTAAACAGATGTTCCGGCAAATCACTGACGCGAATGCGCCCATTATCACTACTCAGAGCAAGATTCTCGATGACGCTGTAAAGTTCAAAATCGTTGCCTGGCCATGCACAAGAAACCAGGCGAGCGAGGGCATCGTCATCAATTTTCAGCCGCGTAGAGAAGCGTTTTTCAAGACTGCGTAATTTGTTATTCACCAGCGCCGGAATGCTGCCACGCCGCATACGCAGAGGCGGGATGGTAATTTCAAATGCATGCAGCGCGTAATACAGCTGGCGACTAAAACGATTTTGTTCCACCAGCATTGCGAGGTCCGCGGTCGTTGTTGCAATCACTTTGACATCAATTGGTATTAAACGCCGCGCATCCAGTCGCGTGATAACACCCTGCTTGATAACCTGAAGCAAAGCAGACTGTAACTCCACCGCCAGATATTCAATCTTTTCAAGAAACAGCGTGCCGCCGTGCGCCAGTTCCAGCCGACTCAGACGGCCATTTTCATTGTCCGTACGATCGCCACCAATAAATTCTTCCGCCAGTGCCGCATCACCATATAACTCACAATTGACGGCGATATAAGGACCTGCAGCACGCTCGCTTTCATTATGAATTGCCTGACTTAGCAGTGCCTTGCCCACGCCCTCTTCTCCACAAAGCAGGACAGGAAAGCTACTGCGCGCCGCCTGGCGACCAAAATGAATCAAGCGGCGGGTTTGCGGATCGTCCTGTGGCATATGAGCAAAGGTATGGCTGACTTTTCCTAATTGACTGGTCATCAACTGCCGCATCTGTTCCACAGGATGGAGCAACAAAATAAAGCTGGTTCCCTGCGTTTCTATTATCGGTTTAAGGGTTATCACCGCATCAATAAACTGATGCTGACTTTCAAAGGTTGCTTCTACGTGTTTGAGCGGATGTGCCTGTTTTATTGCTTGTTGCAATACGGCGGGTAACGTTAAGAGTTCAGTGATTGCCCGTCCCTGACTTGCCGTCGCGTCAAGGCGCAAGACCCGCGCCGCCTGGGCATTGATAAATTGCAAATTACCCTGCTCGTCCCAGCTAATCACGCCATCATCCATACTTTCTAACAGGGCATTAAGTTGATTTAAATGACGGTTAGTTTCAGCGAGCAAACTGTCCGTCAGCAGTAAATTTCCGACCTCGCGGGCGATTGCCAACGTCAACGGCAAATCAGCTGCGGTAGTTTGCTCAACCGGACACGCCAGCGCTATTGTTCCCGTCAATCGGCCCTTGCTGTCAAACAACGGCGTTGCACAAAAGGCCCAGTTCCAGAGTGCCTGTTTGAAATGTTGATCGGCCATCGTTTTCACGGCCTGACCAGAGATAGCCGCTAACGATAGCGCACAAGTACCAATAATTCCCTCGGCGCAATACGTGCCGTCATGGAATCCAAGTGCACTTAGCTGCTGCAAGGTTTGCGGATCGCCATTACGGCTGAGAATGCAGGCGGTTTCATCGAGGATAAACAGCGCACACTCTCGCGGTGCCATATATTCCCAGGCATCTTCCAGCGCAGCCTGCCCGAGCGTCAGCATCGCTTTCTTACGCCGATAAATAGAAGCAAATGTCACGCCCTGGGCCTGATGTGGTACGCTCCATGTCTCCCGTTTCATCAGCTTATTGCATCGCTCCCAGGAGGTTGCAATTAAGGGAGATATGCCCCGACCATCGTTGTTAAAAGCGCCACTCATATCCCGCATCCCTTATGACAAAAGGTGTTCCGGCTCGCAATTTTAAGTATTAGTACACGTAAAAGTTTCAATATGGAACATTCATTAAAGCATATGTTTCACTATGAAACATAATTTGGGCTAATTTTCTTTTCCCTTGCCTGATGCACAATGGATTCATCGGCAGTCAGTGGTCGCCGTGTCGTTGAACATCATCCATGCCCTACCGTAATTGCTGGAGCAAAATAATGAAAAAATTGATCAATGATGTGCAAGACGTACTGGACGAACAACTGGCAGGACTGGCGAAAGCGCATCCATCGCTGACATTGCATCAGGATCCGGTGTATGTCACCCGAGCTGATGCCCCTGTTGCAGGAAAAGTCGCCCTGCTGTCGGGTGGCGGCAGCGGACACGAGCCGATGCACTGTGGGTATATCGGTCAGGGGATGCTTTCGGGGGCCTGTCCGGGCGAAATTTTCACCTCACCGACGCCCGATAAAATCTTTGAATGCGCCATGCAAGTTGATGGCGGCGAAGGTGTACTGTTGATTATCAAAAATTACACCGGCGATATTCTTAACTTTGAAACAGCGACCGAGTTACTGCACGATAGCGGCGTAAAAGTGACCACTGTGGTCATTGATGACGACGTTGCGGTAAAAGACAGTCTTTATACTGCCGGGCGACGCGGCGTTGCCAACACCGTATTAATTGAAAAACTCGTAGGCGCAGCGGCGGAGCGTGGCGACTCACTGGACGCCTGTGCGGAACTGGGGCGTAAGTTGAATAATCAAGGCCACTCAATAGGTATCGCTCTCGGTGCCTGTACCGTTCCTGCCGCGGGCAAACCTTCTTTTACCCTGGCGGATAATGAGATGGAGTTTGGCGTCGGCATTCATGGTGAGCCGGGTATTGACCGCCGCTCCTTCTCTTCCCTTGATCAAACCGTCGATGAAATGTTCGACACCCTGCTGGGAAATGGCTCATACCATCGCACTTTACGTTTCTGGGATTATCAACAAGGCAGTTGGCAGGAAGAACAACAAACCAAACAACCGCTCCAGTCTGGCGATCGGGTGATTGCGCTGGTTAACAATCTTGGCGCAACTCCGCTTTCTGAGCTGTACGGCGTCTATAACCGCCTGACCACACGTTGCCAGCAAGCGGGATTGACTATCGAACGTAATTTAATTGGCGCGTACTGTACCTCACTGGATATGACCGGTTTCTCAATCACCTTACTGAAAGTTGATGACGAAACGCTGGCACTCTGGGACGCCCCGGTCCACACCCCGGCCCTTAACTGGGATAAATTAGGAGAAAGCAATGTCACTGAGCAGAACTCAAATTGTTAACTGGCTCACTCGTTGTGGCGATATTTTCAGCACCGAGAGCGAGTATCTTACCGGACTGGATCGCGAAATTGGCGACGCTGACCACGGGCTAAATATGAACCGAGGCTTTAGCAAAGTGGTGGAAAAACTCCCTGCTATCGCAGATAAAGATATCGGTTTCATTCTCAAGAATACCGGTATGACGCTGCTTTCCAGCGTCGGTGGTGCCAGTGGTCCGCTGTTCGGTACCTTCTTTATCCGCGCCGCACAGGCGACCCAGGCACGGCAAAGCCTGACACTGGAAGAGCTTTATCAGATGTTCCGCGATGGCGCGGACGGCGTAATCAGTCGCGGGAAAGCCGAACCTGGCGATAAAACCATGTGTGATGTGTGGGTGCCGGTGGTGGAATCGTTACGTCAGTCCAGCGAGCAAAATCTCTCTGTTCCGGTGGCGCTCGAAGCTGCCAGTAGCATCGCCGAATCCGCTGCACAAAGTACGATTACGATGCAAGCCCGCAAAGGCCGCGCCAGTTATCTCGGTGAACGCAGTATTGGTCACCAGGATCCCGGCGCGACCTCGGTGATGTTTATGATGCAAATGTTGGCGTTAGCCGCAAAAGAGTAAGGAATTGGTGATGGTAAACCTGGTCATAGTTTCACATAGCAGCCGACTGGGAGAAGGTGTCGGTGAATTAGCCCGTCAGATGTTAATGAGTGATAGTTGTAAAATCGCCATTGCCGCGGGAATTGACGATCCACAAAATCCTATTGGTACCGATGCCGTCAAAGTGATGGAGGCCATCGAATCTGTTGCTGATGCCGACCATGTGCTGGTCATGATGGATATGGGTAGCGCATTATTGAGTGCTGAAACTGCGCTGGAATTGCTGGCTCCCAAGATCGCCGCAAAAGTACGTTTGTGTGCTGCGCCGTTGGTCGAAGGTACACTGGCAGCAACGGTCAGCGCGGCCTCGGGAGCGGATATCGACAAAGTTATCTTTGACGCTATGCATGCGCTGGAAGCCAAACGTGAACAACTGGGTTTACCGTCCTCCGACACTGAAATCTCTGACACATGTCCTGCGTACGATGAAGAAGCCCGTTCTCTGGCGGTGGTCATAAAAAACCGTAACGGCCTGCATGTACGTCCGGCCTCCCGGCTGGTTTATACCTTATCGACATTTAATGCCGATATGTTGCTGGAAAAAAACGGCAAATGCGTCACACCAGAGAGTATTAACCAGATTGCGTTACTACAAGTTCGCTATAACGATACGCTGCGCCTGATTGCGAAAGGGCCAGAAGCTGAAGAGGCACTGATCGCTTTCCGTCAGCTGGCTGAAGATAACTTTGGTGAAACGGAGGAAGTCGCTCCACCTACTCTGCGTCCCGTTCCGCCTGTTTCGGGTAAAGCCTTTTATTATCAACCAGTTTTATATACGGTACAGGCAAAATCAACCCTGACCGTGGAAGAAGAACAAGATCGATTACGCCAGGCTATTGACTTCACGTTATTAGATCTGATGACGTTAACAGCGAAAGCAGAAGCCAGCGGGCTTGACTATATTGCCGCAATCTTTTCTGGTCACCATACACTGTTAGATGATCCGGAACTGCTGGCGGCGGCAAGCGAACTCCTTCAGCATGAACATTGCACGGCAGAATATGCCTGGCAGCAAGTTCTTAAAGAACTTAGCCAGCAATACCAGCAACTGGATGATGAATATCTACAAGCTCGCTATATTGATGTGGACGATCTTCTGCATCGCACCCTGGTCCACCTGACCCAAACGAAAGAAGAACTCCCGCAGTTTAACTCGCCAACTATTCTACTGGCGGAGAACATTTATCCTTCCACAGTACTGCAACTGGATCCGGCGGTTGTAAAAGGTATCTGCCTTAGCGCCGGAAGTCCGGTATCCCACAGCGCCCTAATCGCCCGTGAACTGGGGATTGGCTGGATTTGCCAGCAGGGTGAGAAACTGTATGCGATACAACCAGAAGAAACGCTAACGCTGGACGTTAAAACGCAACGTTTCAACCGTCAGGGTTAAGCCACTGTTCGGATGGCATCGTTCTGATGTCATCCGGCAATTTACTCAGCACTAATGGTTTTTAACTACCTGTTATATTTTTCACCAATTTATGATGATTTTTCTTCGCTAATCACGAACCCAACGCCGCTGGCTGGCTAATAAACAGACGTTATTTGATCACTCTATTTCGCCGTTATTTATCCCTTTAATTCCCTTTTCTAAAATGCCTGACAGTTCGCAGAATGAGATTTCGATCATGCAGCTAGTGCGATCCTGAACTAAGGTTTTCTGATACTTGAATACCGTTTTATTCGGTTTCGCCAAAGGAGAATGATTGATGAAATCCCCCGCACCTTCTCGCCCGCAAAAAATGGCGTTAATTCCAGCCTGGGTAATGCTGCCAACTTACTGATTTAGTGTATGATGGTGATTTTAAGGTGCTTGCGTGGCTTCCATTTCCATCAGATGTCCTTCCTGCTCCGCTACTGAAGGCGTGGTGCGTAACGGCAAAAGCACTGCCGGACATCAGCGCTATCTCTGCTCTCATTGCCGTAAAACATGGCAACTACAGTTCACTTACACCGCCTCTCAGCCCGGTACGCACCAGAAA
>NZ_MIIV01000122.1:0-36278 GCF_001743015.1 Shigella sp. FC1567 | reverse complement strand
ACGCCGTCTGCGTTTCTCCGGCCCTAAGACATCAATCATCTGTACTCCAATGACTAGTCTAAAAACTAGTATTAAGACTATCACTTATTTAAGTGATACTGGTTGTCTGGAGATTCAGGGGGCCAGTCTAGCACGAATATAATGGTGGGTTACCACCAAACGAATCAGAAAACCGATACTGGAAAAACTCTAACGCGGAGGCCAGTTTTAGTTGACCACAACAGACTACCTGAAGGGAGCCGCGGTCGCCTAGCAGTTGCAGTAGCAGGAGATCATCCAGCCGCAGTACAGGTCACGATGACTCTGGTTAATGATACCGGCTTTGACCCCGTATTTTCCGGCTCTATCGCTGAATCATGGCGTCAGCAGCCGTGCACACCATCCTATTGTTGTGACTGGGAGGCTGCCACCATGCTTCGCGCTTTCCCTCTGGCGAAAAAGGGAGAAGGACGGGCCCGTCTGCCTTCACTTTATGCCAGCTTCGGTAAGCTGGGTGAGACACCGACTCATGAAGATATCATTGATAACAATCGATCCATCAACTGGCCTGTATAACGTGGCTGCCGGTGATTAAGAAAGCTGCACCTACCTAAGTAGTAGCAAACGCACACTTTTTAGAAAAATCGATGGTCAGAAACTGGATTAGCAATTCCGTTCCAGGGTTGCTTTTGATTTACGTTGGCGTCTGATCATTGATTTATCCTCAAAAGCCCAACCTCATTGGTAATGAACCAGCTCCGTGAATGTCCGCTCTGGCACAGAGCGAAATTTTTTGATCTCCCCCCCTGAAATCTAAACTTAGTCATGTCACGTTTTTGGGTTTCTAAAATTTTAACTTCGCGTTTTTCGTTGCCGTAAGGGTTATACAGAAATGTCCGTTAAGCAGAGTTCAAAATTGATTGCCGTGATCACGACTGGTTTGAAAGCCGCGCCCAAGCCTGTACAGCTCTGGTTTGCGTTGATTATGAACCTGTCAGCCTAAAGCAAGCGGATGGACGATGAGTATTGGTAATCTTTCAGAGTCCGGAAAAGTTCAGCCCCAGTCTGAACAGGCTTGCTGGCGCCAGTCCAGTTTCATTCAGTCGTGGTTTGGTTCTTACGGCCTGTGCAATCTACCTCATTAGGCACATCGGCCTGCCAGATACCGGCTCGGGGTGTATTTCCGCTTCCACGCTGAATACTGTTCTCAGCAATCCTGGGGTCATCACCTCTTCTGGTGTGCCTTGCGCCATAACATGTCCGTTTGCCATTACCACCAGTTGATCGCAGTACCGGCTAGCCTGATTAAGGTCGTGCAGCACAGCGACCACCGTTTTCCCCTGAGTCCGGAGTTCGCCCATCAACCGCATCAGGTCCACTTGGTGATTGATATCAAGATAGGTGGTTGGCTCATCAAGTAATACAACGGGCGTATTCTGGGCCAGGACCATCGCCAGAAATGCGCGCTGGCGCTGACCGCCGGAAAGCTCGGTTAACCGACGAACGGCAAGATGATTGATCCGGGTCTGGTTCATGGCGACATTAACTCGTGCATTGTCTTCAGCGGAGAGACGCCCCCAGAGTGACAGCCAGGGATTACGACCATACGAAACCAGCTCCTGGACTGTGATCCCCTCTGGCGTTAAATGGTGCTGAGGCAGCAGCGAAAGCCTGCGGGCCAACTGGCGTGATGAGAGCATATTTATGGGATTATCGCCGAGAAATACGGTGCCAGACTGCGGCATTAAAAGCCGCGAAAAACAGTTTAACAGCGTCGATTTCCCGCAACCGTTAGGGCCGATCAGGGCGGTGATCTTCCCCGTTGGCAGTGAGAGTGAAACGTCGTTAAGTACCTTGTCTGTCCCGTAACTGACCGTCAGATTTTCAGTTCGTAAAGTCATTTATCGCATTCTCACAAGCAACCAGACAAACCACGGCGCACCGATAATGGCGGTCAGCACGCCAACCGGGAGCTCCAGTGGGGGATGAATAATTCTCGCCAGCAGATCGGCAACCACCAACAGCAACGCACCTGTCAGGGCTGAAACAGGCAGCAGTCTGCGGTGACGTCCACCGGTGATGCTACGCATCATATGCGGCACCACGAGACCAATAAAGCTAATCGGGCCGCAGGCGGCCACGCCGGTAGATGTCATGGCGACAGCTAGTAACAAAGCCCAGAATCGGGTATGGGGCACCGACACACCGAGCGTGGTGGCGCGCGCATCGCCGAGTGCAAGGAGGTCGAGATCGCGGCAAAAACTCAGGCTCAGCGGCAGAAATAAAATCATCAGCGGGATGGCAATCTTCACAAAGCTCCAGTCACGGCCCCATAAGCTGCCGGTCAGCCACAGCAGGGCGTTGTTCACATCCTGCGGGCGCGAGAGCATCAGATAATCCGTCAGGCTGGCCCAGCATGCAGAAAGCGCCACGCCGGTGAGCGCCAGCTTCATCGGCTGGTGGGTCTTTGCCAGCATCTTCAGTAATATCAACCCCGCCATGCCGCCCGCAAAGGCCAGCAGCGGCAGCACCATCACGGGCAGTGACGGCATAAGAAGTAGAGCCCCCACAGAGGCCAGGCTGGCGGCATGGTTAACGCCGAGAATATCCGGTGATGCCAGAGGGTTGCGCACAATCCCCTGTATCAGCACGCCCGCCACGGCGAGGGCTGCACCGACAAACAGTGCCAGCAGCAAGCGCGGCAGTCGGTACTCCATCAATACATAATAATGCTCGCGTCCGGCCTGCCAGTCGGTCAGCAGCGCGCGCCACGGCACGGGGATCACTCCCATATGGAGTGATAACAGCGCACAGCCCGCCAGGGCAAGGGTGATGAAAATAACCAGCGCAATTTTCATCCTCGCCTCCTCACAAGCCAGACAAAGCAAGGGCTGCCAATCAGCGCCAGCACTGCGCCTGCGGGCAGATCTCCGGGGAAGGCCAGCGCGCGTGCGAGTACATCTGCCAGCAGCATCAGCGTGGCCCCCAGCAGCATGCTCACTGGCAGTACGTTGCGCTGATCGAAGCCTGCCCAGAAGCGCGCCAGATGTGGCACCAGCAGACCGATAAACGCCACCGGACCTGCCACGCTGACGCACGCACCAACCAGAAGCAGCACTAACATATTGATGACCAAACGTAGCCTCGTCAGGTTCACTCCCAGCGTATGGGCGGTGCTGTCGCTGAGGTTGAGCAGGTTCAGTTGATTCGCCAGCAGTAACACGACAGGGACTGCAGTGACCACCACCGGCAAGAGCTGCCAGACATCCTGCCAGCGGGCGTGGGACACTCCGCCTGCCAGCCAGTAAAAGATGCCGTAAGCATGATCTTCGGCCAGCAGCAGGGTGATGCGGGTAAGGCCCATACAAAAGGCCGACAGCGCGATACCCGCGAGGATCAGTTTGTTTCTGTCATGGGTATGACGAAATCCGCCTCCTGCGGTCATGACCAGCAGCCAGCTCACGCCGCCCCCGCATGCCGCGATGAACGACAGAGAATAGCCTGCAATCGGCGTCGGACTCAGCGCGCTGGTAAGCGCCATAGCCAGCGCCGCGCCGCTGTTAATGCCGAGCAGTGAAGGAGAGGCCATTGGGTTGTGGGTCAGGGTTTGCAGCAGCGTGCCCGCGAGCGCCAGGCTTGCGCCGATCAGAACGGCGACCAGGCTTCGTGGCAAACGAAGGTTTTGCACCAGCGCTTCTGGTAGCGTTGGCGTGTGTCCAGGCAGCAGGGCGCGGGTTGCATCTGCTCCGGAAACAGGAATGGCCGAGTAGCAAAACAGACTCAGCCAGAAAATAATAATAAGTGCTGCAACGGGAAGCCCCCACAGCAGCATCGGGTGTTTTATCGCGGTCATTTCACAACGGTAAGCGGCTGATGGTGGAAGATTTTTACCGTGTCAGCGGCAATACGCTCTGCAGCAAAAATACCGCGCATCCGCGCCCAGGTGTTACTGTCGACCGAAGCAACCTGCTGCTTCTGCGCGGCGGTTAACATCTGCCAGAGCGGATCTTGTTGCCAGCGTTTAACAATGCTCTCTTCGCGATAGTGGGCAACCAGCAGCCAGGCAGGATTGACCGCCAGCAGTTGCTCCAGGCCGATGGACGGCATGGACGAACCCGCCATCGCAGCGGGAACGTTCAGCCCCAGAGAGGCCAGCACGCTGCCGGTCCAGGTCTCCTGAGTATGCAGGTTGAATTGCTGTTCGCGTGATGTGCCAAAGGCCACGCGTGTCCCTTTGGGAAGCTGGCTGGCCCACTGCGCCATCCTCTCTTTATGTTGTTCCAGACGTGCCTGCATCTCTCGCTTTTTACCCACCATTTCGCCGATGATAGCCGCAGATTGCAAATTTTCAGCGTAGGTTTCGTTGCGGGACTTAAGCAGCAGTACCGGCGCGATTTGCTGCAAGGCGATGTAAACCCCCGCATGGCGACTGCTGTCGGCAATGATCAGGTCTGGTTTCAGAGCGGCAATGGCTTCCAGGCTCGGCTGCGCGCGCGTTCCGACGGACTGCCACGGTTTCAGGTGCGCACGCACTTCGGGCAGGATGCGTTTTGCATCGTTATCGTCGGCAATACCGATCGGGCTGACGTCCACGGCGGCCAGCGCATCGGCGAACGAGAGTTCCAGCACCACAATCCGTTGTGGCGTTTTTTCGAGTGTAAACGTGCCGTGTTCGTCCTGAACCATGGCGGCAAAGGCGTGGCTGATCACCAGCAGCAGGCCTGCAAAAAGAAAACGGATAAATGCCAACATAATCACATTCCAGCTAAAAGCCCGGCAAGCCGGGCGTTAACACATCAGAACTTCAACGACCCCTGCATATACAGCGTGCGCGGCTGGCCTGCATAGATGCCTTTGTTGTTGTCGTCATAAGAGCGGATGAAGTAGTCCTGGTCGAAGATGTTTTTCACACCGAATGCCAGGTTCAGATCTGCCATCTGCGGGCCAAAGTCATACGCCACGCGTGCACCCCAGAGCATGAAGCCGGGAATGCGGCCGGTACTGCCGTCGGCGCTCTCTTTCACCGTATTGGCGTTATCCGCAAACTGGCTGGACTGGAAATCGCTGTTCAGATTGAACGTCCAGTTTCCTGGCTTGTAGTCCACGCCCAGCGTGCCTTTATGTTTCGGGGAGAATGGTACCAGATTGCCGTAGGTGTCGCCTTTCTCGCGGATTTCCGCGTTCACATACGCATAGCTGGCGTAGATGGAAACGTTATCAAGCGTTGGCGTTAGCGTACCCAGATCGTAACGTGCCTGCGTTTCCAGCCCGGTATGGCGCGTTTTGCCACGTGCAGTGACGGTGTCGTTGGTCTGGTTGGAGTCGTACTGATTGTTAAAGTTAATCAGGAACAGCCCCATTTCCGCCGTCAGCGCGCCGTCGTCGTAGCGGGTACCGAGTTCCCAGGTTCGCGCTTTTTCCGGTTCCACATTGCCGCTTTGCACAGCCTTGCCAATCTGGCTGTACTGTACGGTGCCGAACGAGCCTTCAGTGTTTGCATAAAGATTCCAGCTGTCAGTCAGGTGATAGAGCACGTTCAACGCCGGAAGCGGTGCGTTATAGCTCACTTCTTCGTGCGTGCCTGTGATGGCGTTGTTCTGGTATGACTCGATATGTTCGAAACGCATACCCGGCGTGATGGTCCAGTTGCCGATGTCGATTTTGTCATCCAGATACCAGGCGTGCGCCTCGGTGCCGGAACGCGTATCGCGGTCGTAAGGGCTTGAGCCGGACGGCAACTGCCCGCTGCTGGTGGCGGTGTAGTAACGCATTTCATGCGTTGATTCATTCACATAGCGATAGCCCACGCCCACTTCGTGCGCGGAAGGGCCGATCATAAAGATCTGGCTGTAGCGTGGCTCAATACCGCGCACCCAGTAGTTACGCGGCGAGAGGGTGATGCGTTTGCCTTGCTCCAGGTAGCCGCTGCGCAGGGTTTGGGTGTAGAACCCCTGAATGTTGAATTTATGCTGGCTGTCTGGCTGGAACTGGTAGCCCAGGCTCGCCAGCTTGCGACGACCCCAGAAGCGGTCATACGGGCGGGTGGATTGCCAGCGATCGGCGTCGTAATCCGCGCGAGACAGGCCACCGGGCATGTCGGCTTCACCGTCGTAATATTGCAGCAGGCTGTTGAAGGTGTGCACCTCATCCGGCGCATATTTGCTTTTCAGCATCAGGTCGTCGATGCGGGTGGCGCTGTGCTCGCGCCAGTCACTGCCGCGCGTGCCGGAGTAGAGCAGCGCGGTGCCAAAACCGTTGTCCGCTGTGCCGCCCACCATCAGGTTGTGCGTCTCTTTCGGGTTGTTTTGTGAAGAGGTTGGGCTGAGCTGACCTTCCACGCCCGCCTCGATACCAAAGTCCTGCGGAATGGCACGGGTAACAAAGTTCACCACGCCGCCCACGCTCTGCGGTCCGTAACGCACCGCACCACCACCGCGTACCACGTCAATGGCATCCATGTTGCCGAGCGAAATGGGAGCCAGTGAAAGCTGCGGCTGACCGTAAGGGGCGAAGGGGACGGGGATGCGTCCATCAGGACGGTCGAGCGGCTGGCGAGGCGCGGGTTCAGGCCCCGGATGCCAAAGTTCATCGCCAGGTCGTGGCTGCCGGTGCCGTTGTTTTCCGGCGCGCTGACGCCAGGGATGCGGTTAAGTACCTCACGCATGGTGGTTGCGCCGGTTTTGGCGAAATCCTCACGGCGGATCACGTCACGCGCGCCAGCATGTTCAAATACGTCGTTTTCACGCGCATCACCCAGCCAGTCGCCGACCACGGTCAGGGCATCTTCTTTTGGTGCGGGCGCGGGCTCCAGCGTCCAGCTGTTATTTCCCAGCGGTTTTACCTGCAGTCCGCTGCCGTCCAGCAGTTGTTGCAGGCCGCTCTCGACGTCGTAATCGCCGTGCAGGCCGTTGCTCTGCTTGCCGCGCGTCAGGCTGGCGTCAACCGAGAGGGTAAATCCGCTGTGTGCGGCATACTGATTGAGCGCTTTATCGAGCGATCCCGGTGCGATATTAACCTGTGCAGCAAAAGCGGAAAACGAGAGACCGGCCAGCGGCAGCAGGCTCAGGCGAATGGCGTTAACCAAAGGTGTTGTTTTACGAAAAACGCGTAACGGCGTCATACCTTCCCCATCATCATTTTTGTTGTGTTCAGCTATGAGTCGAACGAGAAGGGTAAAAAGGACAATCGAAATAAGAATTATTTTCCTTACAGTGGTGAAATGTTTATCCAGTACCGCGTAATAGACTGAATTTTAACGGGAAGCGTTTGCGCGATAACGTTCAGGATCGCATCGGTATTTTTCAGCGGGAACGTCCCGCTCAGGCGCAGCCCGGCAACGGCGGGATCGCAGCGCAGCACGCCGTTGCGGTAACGGGTTAGCGTGGCTATCACCTCACCCAGCGGTTTATCGCTGAAGCTCAGGATGTCCTTCGTCCAGCTTGTACTCTCGTCATCCAGCGGTTTCACTGCGCCAAACTCAGAGGCGCTGAACTGCAGGCTTTCACCAGCGTTCACGATGCGTTTTTGCGCGGGGGCACTGGCGAGAAGCACTTCCACAGCGTGCTGCTGAACGTCAAGCTGCGTGAAATTATCCTGCTGGCGGACGGTAAATTCTGTCCCTAAAGCAGTGAGCTGGCCCTGACGGGTCAGGACACGGAAGGGGCGTTGCAGGGCATCTTTCGCGGTAGTAATGGCGATTTCACCGTACCAGAGCCGGACGGTGCGCTGATGCGCATCAAAACGCACATCCGCCGCGCTTTGGGTATTCAGCGTGAGCAGGGAGCCATCTTCCAGTTGCTGACGGCTGACTGTGCCTTTGGCGGTGCGGTAATCTGCCCGCAGACCTTCGCCGGTTTCCGACTGCCAGAGCTGCCAGCCTCCGCCAGCGCCGAGCAACAGCAGTAATCCTTTCATCACGTGACGGCGGGTGAGGCGGGTATCGTGCAACGCCCGGCTGGCAACGTCGCCAGGCACACCGCCAAGCTGGTTGCGCAGGTTTTCAACCTGCTGCCAGGCCCACTGGTTATCCTGATCCTGTTCATACCACTGTTGCCAGCGCGCTTCCTGTTGTGGGCTGACGCGCTCGCCGCTTAGCACGGCATACCAGTGGGAAGCTGAACGCAGCGCCTGACGGCGGGAATCGGTTAACAAAGGATTCATAACCCATACTCCAGACGGAACAGCAGGCAGTGCTCGACGCTTTCGCCACGTATTTTTTCACGGAGCTGATGGAAACACCGAGTTTGTGCGCAATCTCGCTGTATGTCAGACCATCCAGTTGCGAAAGCAGAAACGCTTCACGTGTTTTGCCGTTTAGCCCGTCCAGCATGCTGTCGAGGAGTTGTAGGGTCTCGAGTTGGCTTTCGCGTTCCTCAGGTGAAGGCGCTCCCCCCTCCGGCATAAGCGCCAGCATCTCCAGATACGCTTTTTCCAGCGCGTTTCGGCGAAACAGGTCCACCATCACGCGTTTGGCGATAGTGCAGAGGAAGGAGCGAGGATCGCGGATCGTCGAGAGCGTTTCGCTGACCATTACCCGCAAAAAAGTGTCCTGGGCAATGTCATCTGCATCAAAAGCAGACTGGAGTTTGCGCGTCAGCCAGCTTTTCAACCAGCCGTGATGTGTGCCATAAAGCGACTCGAACGTTAAGGAAGCTGTGGTAGTGGCGCGGTCAGACATGCGGAGTGCATCAAAAGTTAATTATCACGTAGTCATATTAATATGAGAATGGTTATCATTACAATTGGAAATAAAATTGTTTCCAATAGACATTTTTAACATGTTGTTTTTCTAAGTGTTATAAGGTAGGTATAAAATGGGATGGAGCCTCTGCTTCTGACATGTGTCGGTCAGAATGACTCATGATGTGGTCTGCTATTATTGACATCCTCACTGCCCTAAAGGATGGGGATTTCGGTAATGATCTTACCCAGCAATAGTGGACACGCGGCTAAGTGAGTAAACTCTCAGTCAGAGGTGACTCACAAGACAAAACAGTTTCAACCAGTAAAAAAACGTAAACACCATTCGCATGAATTTCGTAGTTAAGATCTGAAGCTTGCAGAATGCATCGGTGTTACTGCCGGAGTCCGTGAACTTAGTCTGCATGAATCACCACAGCTTTACATCTGTCGCAGTAAACAGCAAAATCAGCAAACTTACTTAATTATATCGAGTGCGATTACAATCGCTGGCGATGGTACAGTTGGTGTGGCGGTCTCAGTCCGGAACAATTTGAAAATCATAATCTCACTTAAAACGGCATCCATTTTACAAAAGATGGCCGTCTGTGTATTTGTAATGAATACCTTCTACATGTTTAGAGTGCATAATCCACGACAAGGCGATATCCTAAAAATTAGCTAGCAGGCAACTTTGATGGCATAGATAATGTTTTTAGTAAAAAAGAGTTGACTGAATATAATACAGCCTCTTCCTACATAAGAAGGAATGTGCTCACAAAAAAAAACCATTAGTCTGCTTCCTGTTCTTACAATAATCAGTATTATGTATTTTATTTATATAGCAAAATATGCTTGTTACACCTGTCATAATTAGGCATGGTAAAATTATTGACTGAACCCTGGGGGAGAAAGATGCACAGTGATTATTATAATATGGTTTTTGGTGAAAAATTGGCCAATATTTTATATGAAGCTAACTCTCAATTTTTTTACGAGAGAAATGTCATAGAAGAGGCAGTCAACGCTTTATTCTGTGAGCGTGAAATAATAAACAACAAGAACATAATAAAGAAGCTGATGTTCTTTTTGTCAGATGTTAATCACACCAAGAAAGATGTTGTTCAGAGCGCACTTAATATTATCATTGACATTACATCAGGTGATATTTGAGATTTTACATAAAAGATAATCTCTCAAGGAGTCTTATCTGAAAACGAAATATATAGTCCCTCTCGTTTTGTAATATCGATTGGCTTTGTTGAATCGGTTACGTACCCCGGAGCCGGTCATATTTTCAGGTAATACACACGCTTTCAGACATTTCGGCTTTCGTCATTTTTGTATCATGGGCATAGCTTCTGCTACCTGACCATCATAATCACGCAGCTTCAGTGAAGCAGTGACCACCTGTTTAACCCGGTGTATCGTTATGATCTTATCCAGCAATTGAACCGCCCCGGGTTTCCTGGAGAGTGTTTTATCTGTGAACTCAGGCTGCCAGATCATCGTTTCCGATGGAAGCATAATAAGCTTTTTCTGCTTCTGCCGGTGGGATATGGCCCTGCCTTTCCAGCAATCGTCGATTGTTATACCAGTCCACCCACGTGAGTGTGGTCAGCTCATCATACTGACACGTGCATTACCCCTACCGCGATAATGCAACCGTACAATATAGGGCGTTTCCTAAACGCAGCCCTCATCACTCCAATCCAACAAGACACAGCATTTTTGATCACGAAGAAAGACAAATAATTTCCGTAAATGTTTCCGTTGTTACAAATAACAACAGTGTTTTACATTTCTTTGGCCTCAGGCCCGCGCATGTTGCCATTCGATGTCATTTTCCTGACTCGTTTCTTCTTTATGGTGTAGTGTGATCTTCACTTTATAGATGCTAACAATATGAAAAGAAAAATTATTCCCGTGCTAATCGGTTGTACGCTCTCTTTCTCTGCCCTGGCGGCACAACCTACGGCTGAGCGCTATGTCGTCAGTTTTCCAGAAGGCACGCACGTGAACTACGCCGGCGCATTTGCCAGTGCATTCCCGAACGGCCTTCCGGTTGGGATAGGTTCTGGCCTGCTGTTCACCGGTAAACAGGGCGATGCCCTGACATTCGCAACCATTACCGATCGCGGTCCGAACGCGGATTCACCGAAAGAGGGGAAAAACGAAACTAAAATTTTCGTTACGCCAGATTTCGCGCCGCTGCTGATGACGATTCGTGTACAAAACGGCAAAGCGGAGGCCATCGATCCCCGTCCTCTGCATGACGATAAAGGCGCGATCAACGGTCTGCCGCTGGCAAGCGACGTGATTGGCTCCACCAATGAAGTGGCCTTCAGCGACACGTTACATAGACTGAAGGGGGATAATCGCGGGCTGGATACGGAAGGGATCACTCCGGATGGTAAAGGAGGTTACTGGCTGTGCGATGAGTATGGCCCGTTCCTGATTAACATCGACAGTAAAGGGAAAATCCTGGCAATCCACGGTCCGCAGGCGGCGGAAGGGGAAAAAGCGATTGCGGGCGGTTTGCCAAATATCCTCAAATGGCGTCAGGCGAACCGCGGCTTTGAAGGCCTCACCCGTATGCCGGACGGGCGTATTATTGTCGCCGTGCAAAGTACGCTGGATATCGACGCTAAGAGCAAGAAAAAGGCGCTGTTTACGCGTCTGGTGAGCTTCGATCCGGCAAGCGGAAAAACCGCGATGTACGGTTATCCTATCGACAGCGCGGCCTACAGCAAAAACAGCGACGCTAAAATCGGAGACATCGTGGCGCTCGATAACCAGCACATCCTGCTGATCGAACAGGGAAGAGATAAAAACAACAGAATGCGTAACCTGATTTACGAGGTCGATCTCAATAAGGCGAGCGACCTGTCAGGCTTCGACAAGCCGGGTGAGTATCCGGAGTTTGATGATGAGAAAACCCTGTCACAGCGCGGCATTACCCTTGCGCAGAAAACGCAGGTTGTTGATCTGCGCTCCTTGGGCTGGCAGCAGGAGAAGGCTGAAGGGTTGGCGCTGATCGACAGCAAAACGCTGGCGGTGGCGAACGATAACGACTTTGGCGTGAAGGTGGCGATGCAACATCCGGTCGAGGGCAAGACATTCAAGGATTATCGGGTGAACGCGGAAGGAAAGCTGACGCTTGACGACAAGCAGGTTGAAACGACCCTCAGAGTGAAGCCACTGGAGAAACCGGAGTCTGACAGTGAACTGTGGATTGTGACGCTGCCGGAAGCGTTGAAATAAGTTTATAAGGTACGGACAGCAGTATCGCTTAGTTTTTCAAATTCATGTATGTGAACAATATTGGGGTTCCGGCGTAGACCCCCAATGAAAGCGTCACCACGTGAAAACATGCCTGCACGGTTTACACGTCATCCCATGGTGGCAGCCGGTTAACTTTCCTGCGCCACCAGTGGAAAAAGGCCATAAGCAGTCCGAACAAAAGTAAGCGTACAGCGAGGGCCGTATTGACGGGGATGTGTTATTCAGCTGGCAGTGCTATGCGCCACGGAAGCAGTTCGCTGACCCGGTTGACCGGCCAGTCTGCTATGACGCCAAGCACATGGCGAAGGTAGCTTTCTGGATCCACGTCATTCAGTTTGCACGTCCCGATCAGGCTGTACAGTAGCGCTCCCCGCTCACCACCATGGCCAGAGCCGAAGAACAGGGTCTTCATCTTTTCACGCAACCAGCTTTCCAGGGATTTCAACAGCGGTTTCGTTTTTCGCTGACGTTCAGCAAGCCGCTGCTCTGCCGGCATTCCCCTTATATCCGCCTCTATGGCGTACAACTGACCGATCTGCTCCAGGGCTTCTTCCGTCAGTGCTGACGGGATGCGGACGTGCACATCGTGGATCTTTCGGCGGGCATGAGCCCAGCAGGCAGCTTCCGTTATCCCACCATTGCGATACAGCTCGTTGAACCCGGCGTACGCATCCGCTTGCAGCACACCGCTGAAGCAAGCAAGATGAGTCTGCGGATGGATGCTTTTTCTGTCCGGGCTGTAAGCGAACCACACTGCAGGTGCCAACGCTGACCCGGCATTGCGGTCATCACGAACATACGCCCACAACCGCCCGGTCTTCGTCTTCTTATTACCCGGCAGCAGTACCTGGACCGGGGTATCATCGGCATGGAGTTTGCCGTCAGTCATGACATAGCCATGAAGCGCCTCTTCCAGCGGAGACAGCAGCCGGCAGCATGCATCCACCCAGCCCGACAGCAGTGAACGGCTCAGCTCCACACCTTGCCGGCCGTATATTTCTGACTGGCAATACAGCGGGGTGTGCTCTGCATACTTCGAGGTCAGCACGCGGGCCAGCAGCCCCGGTCCGGCGATACCCCGCTCGATGGGCCGCGAAGGTGCAGGTGCCTGCACGATGGTATCGCACTGAGTACAGGCATGTTTTTCCCGTACCGTCCGGATAACCCGGAAGGCGCTACGCATCAACTCCAGCTGTTCGGCGGTATCCTCGCCCAGATAGCTCAGTGAACCGCCGCAGTTCGGGCAGCACGGCGCCGCAGGCAACAGTCGCTTTTCGTCACGGGGTAGTGATTCAGGGAACGGCTTACGGGTGCGGGTCTGACGCAACGGACGCTGTACTGCCGGGTCATACACCCTACCAGTCAGCGTATCGCTCTCTTTCTGAAGCCGGTTCAGATCGGCTTCCATTTGTGCGATACGGCGGGAGACTTTTTCGGAACGACTGCCGAAGTTCATCCGGCGGAGTTTATCCAGCTGCGCCTGCAGATGGTCTATTTCGCGCTCCCGGTTGCTCAGCTTTTCCTGCAGGGCGTGGATCAGCGCTTCCTGTTCGGCCAGGCGCTGTTTCAGCAGGAAGATGTCGTCAGAAGAGATGTCGTTCATAAGCCCGTATTTTACCGGGCTTATTCTGTGACAACCAGGATAAAGAGATTTACAGCATGGTCAGGGAGGTCAGCAGCCGCTTGGGCTGTCGCCAGTCGATACCTTCCAGCAGCATCGCCAGCTGCGCCTGCGTAAGGAACACTTTGCCATCACGGGCTGACGGCCAGGCGAAGCGCCCACGCTCCAGCCGTTTGGTCAGGAGGCACAGTCCGTCGCCGGTGGACCACAGCAGTTTAACCTGACTGCCGCTGCGGCCCCGGAAAATGAAAATATGGCCGGACATGGGATCGTCTTTCAGCGCCGTTTGTACTTTCGCAGCCAGGCCGTTGAAGCTATTTCTCATATCGGTGATACCGGCAACCAGCCAAATTTTGGTCCCGGAAGGTAACGGGATCATCGCTTCAGTTCCTGTATCAGCAGAGTCAGGAGCTTTTCGCTGACATTGCCATTGAAGCGGAGCGTCCCGTGCCGGAACGTTACCTCACAGCTGATACTGAGGGTTTCCGGGTCCTCTGCGAGCGATTCTGGCTGTTCGGCAGCTGCATCGAGAGTCACAGGAAGTAGCTGGGGGCTCTCTGAAGAAGGTAATAGCAGCTTTCCCTCGCGCCATTGTTGTCGCCATTTGAACAACAGATTGGCGTTAATGCCATTTTCAAGAGCAAGTTTTGAGATGGATATCCCGGGTTCACAGGAGGCAGCAACGAGCAGCTGTTTAAATTCGGGAGGATAATTAGGGCAGCCTTTTCGCCTGCCGGGAGTCACATTTTTCTGCATATCTGACACTTTGGTTCCCACTACTTATTTGGTGGACACCACTTTGTCTAATTCGTCAGATTCTGACCAGACGGTTCAGGCTGTACGCTTACCACTATTTTATCCCTGTTGAATTTGGTTAAGCCGGTGCAGACGCGCCGGGAAACGCACACCTGAACCGGCACAATAAAATACAATACAACCCCCTGTTACTGGAGATACGAATGGAATGACGAGGCAGCCTGTCAGTCACAGGGGGCTGTTGGCATAAAATCAACGGAAAGGCCACCAACACCGGAATTAAGCTCCACAGTCCCCGCACTGGCAATCCATTCCCGGGAAAGGCATCACCGCAAACTGCTCCGGAGGCAACCATTACAGCCTCTGTAACGGATTATCAGCCCTGGCATCTTCCGACGGCACCTCCTGCCGCCCCCACGCCCTGCTGTATACCCCGGTACCGCAGCGTGGGCAGCACTTTTCCCCCTCATAATCTTCGTCACACATCACACAAAACCACTTTCTCACCTTCACCGTATAATCCGGAACCGTCATGCCCTGCAGATGCAAACGACGGGCCTCTTTCTCTGCCGGGTCAAGCCAGGTACATCGCAGCAGGATTTTTTCAGCGACAGTCATCTGGTCATGTTCAAACCACGGTGGTTGTCCGTCATTGCCCCGCTGAAGTGTTAACGGGCATCCACAGGACACACAGCACAAAACGTCCTGTCGGTTGTGCTTCGCAGCTTCTTTCGCCGTAACAAAATGGCCTTTGCTGTCATTCGCCATATAACAGTTCAGAATTCGCATATTTCCTCCTGAGTTGTCCGGGGAATACTGAATCCTCCGGTCTGGCAGTGTGTGCAGTACTGCTCCCCATAATAATCGTGGTGACATTGTCTGCAGTGCCAGCTGGCTTTACGCACCACGGGTAAGGCATCCGGTACGAATTGCTGCAGACGTTTAATCAACTGTATTTCTCTGCGCTCCGGCCTGACATAAGGGCACTGTTGACCGTGCTCTGTCAGCCTGTCGTCAGTGTGTTCAAACCAGGGAAGTTCAGTTTCGTATTGCGGATGGTATCTGAGTGCACTGCCACACAAGTGGCAGGTGTAGTTAGCATAAGGTGCGGCCTGTGCAGTACGGGCGCCCGTCAGACGTCCGTTGCCATCAAGAGCGATAAAGGATTTTGCGTACATAGTCATATACCTCAGCCGCCAGACGACACGCAGGCAACAGCCGTCCCGGTACGGGCAGCGTGGTCAGGGTGTGAATGGCGGTTCAGTTAAAATCTGGACTGGAGTTTGGGTAAAGCAGGCTGGTTGCTGTTACAGCACTGTGGTTGTCACACAATGGAACACTGACGTAAAAAACAGTCAGTGGGCGAGTGGATACATCGTTGCCGCCAGACAACAACCCATACTTTTGGTTTGCCGGATATTGGCGCGCCAGTCGTGCTCAACTCCGGCTACAGCCAAAATTGCGCTCACCGGTGCAGTGAGCTTTGGTATGCTCCTTCGCCAGATAGTCAGCACGTTCCAGCACTTGCTGAAAGCCGGTGTCATCATTACGCGCCAGCCACACCGCCGGCCAGGCCGGAAAATGCACCAGCGTGGCATGGCACCCGACATCCACTCCCAGGGCACTGCACCACGCCTGTTTAATCATCCCGGCCAGAGACTCCGGAGCGCGGTAATCACCGGCACGACACCAGGTATCCCGGTTGACCAGCAGCATCAGGTGATAGTGTTTTTTACCTTTGCACTCCCCAAACTCCCGGGCCCAGACGTAATGCAGGGTTGTGGGATGCACGCGTTTACCTTCCCGATGCTTACGTTTCTGGTAAGCGTCGATTCGGGCTTTCAGGGCATTGATGAAGCGGGATATCACAGCTGCGTCCGTTGCTGCCGGTACATCCGGGAGACGCAGGTCAACCCGCAATGCCGTCAGGCGGGGATGAACATTCAGTGCGTGCCGCACCGTCTCACGAATACGTTGCTGCCAGAAGGGGTTGTATTTGTAGGTCATGGTTAAATCTCCGTATGGTTCATACGGAATAGCCACGTCGTAAAAAATACGCAGAGTCCCTGAAGTGACCTCCGGCAGGACACTGTCTCAGGCACTCTGTGATAACCCGAACGGTCGTCTCCGGACTGACGGTTGAATTTTCAGCGTCGTTTTTTAATGTAAAAAACCGGTTACGGGTAAGGCTGTGAGGAGGGAGTGATGGTGATACGCAAAAAGAAGTGCAGGGACTGTGGAAACGCGATTACTCATAATACAGTGTGTTGCCCGTATTGTGGTTCTGTCGACCCCTTCGGCTACTACCGGAATACAGACCGTATCGTTACCATACTGCTGGCGCTGATTATTGTGGTCCTGCTGACTACTGTCAGCGTCAGTGTGTGTATACTGTGTAGCTGGTGAGATAACGGTTCATGTATCCCCTGAGCTGACAGTGTACCGTGTATATTAAGCGTAACCGACAGGTTCTCCTTCATACCATATTAAATTTTCCAGGGATTGCCGCTGCCTTATTTCGTCCCATACAGGAAAACTCATCTGGGTTTCTGACAAATACGCGAAACTCACAGCCCCTCAATATCAACCACACGTTGTAAGCCGGTAATACCTGAAAATCAGCCTATTACCGCCCACGCCTCCGGCACCATTCCCTTTTGATTTCGAATTCTTTGTTGTCGCTATACCGCTTAATGTTCCCGGTCCTCCGGTGCAGATAACACCGGAGTCATCGTAGCGCTGCTTCAATATTCAGGTGACGTATTTCCAGACGGAAGCCGGCGCGCGATCGTAAAGTTTGTTCATTGTCAGTTCTGCCAGCCGGTTGTCAACGGCAGAGTTAAAGGCTTCCAGCTCCGCAAGGGTAAGTTTATAACGCGTGTGGGAATTCACTTTTCCCGCGTCTCCTGACGTATTACGGGCTGCCACTTACCTGGTGTCCCGCAATACAGCCTTAGTGTTCCGTTATCGGGGATCCGGACGCACCGCAACAACCGGGGAAGTATTTCTGGTTTAGAGCAGTGTCAAGAGGGATTTCTCAGCCCCTCACTCACCGGCTCAGTCTCAGGGCAGGAGCATTAATACGCTCAGTTCATGTCTTATACAGGAATGGGCACAGGGGGAGCTGGCGTGTCACTGCTGATTTTACGCATCAGCGTTCATGTATCTGCACTCTGATACATGAACGATTCACAGCGCTCTGTTACCGGAGAGATTTACTCTCTTAGCTTACTCTGGCAAATCCTTTACGTTACTCTCTGATGACTTCTTATATTTATAATACCAATCAGACAGCCTTATCCCATCGGTGATATCAGTCTCCTCCTCGCCAGGAACGGGCTGACTCACTGTAACTACCTCCGAAAACAACTCTGCAATTATCAGAACGCCTGCTTCTCTCCCTGTCCTCACGAAAACTATCCCCTCTTTATCGCGCGTGCGTGCGGAAGCATCTTTTCGCAACAACCACCCGGTATACCGGTACGGCTCAGCCACCGCAACCTCCCCGTTTATCTCCTGGCGGTCACATTCCCGATTATTTTTTACGTTTCTCCCCGGTTGTTATGCCGGTGAAGGTGGCGCGCTGTTTTCATGACCACACCGGCTGGTTTAACAACATCCGGAGGAACATTCTCATGGCTACCCCAGTTTCACTGATGGATGACCAGATGGTCGACATGGCATTTATCACTCAACTGACCGGCCTGACAGATAAGTGGTTTTACAGGCTCATCAGGGATGGGGCCTTTCCGGCTCCCATCAAGCTGGGCCGCAGCTCCCGCTGGCTGAAAAGTGAAGTGGAAGCCTGGCTACAGGCGCGTATTGCACAGCCCCGCCCGTAATTTCTGACCGTTATCCGTTCACCCGCAGCAGACGTAATCCCCGGCCTGCCGGCGGCATTCTGCTGCCTGTTATATCCCCGTGAGGAATATGAAAATGAAACAACAGTATCAGACCCGCTACGAATGGCTCCACGAAAGCTACCAGAAATGGCTGACCGGCTTCACCCGGCACGCCGTATCCTGGGGCGTGTGTCATCCGAATATCTACTACTTCCATAATCTGACGCCCGGTTGGGTGTCATTCAATGGTGAAAAACCGGAGATTGCCATCGTACCCCAGAGCCTGCACCGGCTGATTTATGGCCCTGACAAACGGGCCACGCCGCCCCTGGATGATGATCTGATAGTGAATTTATGCACCAGTGAACATCTGCTGGTTCATCATCCGATGCTGGAAGGCATTCTCCTGTCTGAATGTGAACGTCTGAGGCAGCGTTCTCTGGCAAATAAACTGATCAGCCTCTTCCGTCAGTTTGGTGGCACGGAGTTGCGCCTCAAACTGGTCTGGCTTTGCTGGCTTGATTTAATGACCGGAAACAGCCTTGAAGACTGGAAAGAGAACCTGAAACGGAAATCAGAAAAAGAGCTGGAGGAATGGATCATCAACCGTCAGAGGCAGAGCGCAGCACTGACGGATCTGATGGATCAGTACGTGCTCCTGGCATACCGCACAACGGTTGACGATAGCCGCAACTGATGCCGGTTGCTTCCGGAAGGTGTGACAAAATACGGAAATGATGATGCTCCCGGCCCCCATGCTCACCTGCAGAGCGTGTTCGTCGTCATCATACTGAGCCATGACGGGCGTCTTAAGGGCATCCTGTCATTGCTGAGCAGGCAACACCACCAGAGGAGCCACGGACAGGGATGTTCTTTACAGCCCGATACACGCCAGGTTCTCAGCAGACTGAATGTGCAGGTGCGGTTATTCACCAGAAATGGCATGCTGCGGTACATACCCATCCTGGTGACAATATGTACGTGGCGACAGCGATCCCGGCACTGTGGAAGAGACTCACTCAGCCTGCAGGATATTCTTTCCGGCATCCGGGAATGTCCGCCTGAATGCAAACAGGATGATATTTGAATCCGTAATACTGTTCTTTCATCATAAATAATTTATGCAGATACAGTTAACCGTTACAGTAGCCGGTTTGTTTTACCGGGAAATAATATCCGTCAGACTGATACCGGAACATATCTGAAACACGTTATGATGTTTTGTTATCAGAAATGTTGTATATTCTTATCCGTGGCGACAGTTTAATGCCCTCTGGTATCACCTGATAATGTATATCCTGCGATGATTCGTTATATTTACGGGACACGCCTCTTTTCATTGTGCTCCTTTTCAGACTTCATTTTCCGTAAGTGTTCCCCGGCATAAAGGAGGTACCTTTCTGGCGTTTATAACTCTCTTTATCGGTGACGCCGGTAATACAGGGAATACCACACCGACAAACGAGGTATTAACAGACGATATTTCAGTGTCCATAATTTTTCTGTCCGGTTAAATAACGTCAGTCTGCTGCCCTCTGACTGTAATCATCAAAGCCGGAATGCATACCGGGTTACAACGTAAAAAAAGTGATGCTGGCCCCCGGTGCAGCTGGCGGGCGAAACATGTTTACCTTTCAATACCCCCTGTCTGCAGTCTCCACTCTTCCATCCTCTTAAGCTACGTCGGCCACATGAGTGCACTTCCATGATAACAGGTATTCCTGTCAGCATAACGAAGCCGGTTACCTTCCCTTCCTCCTGCATTTCCTGTCAGAATGACTATACAGCGCGCAGATTGCCTTTTTATTGACCATCTTAATATACCGTTATAAACTTCTTTTTATCATATTATTATCACCTTATTATGTTTAATTTTTAAGCAGTCGGAGAAAGAGGATGGTTCAGAAAATTTTGTCGGATAAGGTTATGAATGAAAGAACAAATGCGTATTACTCTTATTATCTTGGAGAGCGTAATATCTCCGTACTGCCCCTTAATGTTTATGATCCCCCGGAACGTTTTATCGCTTACATAAAAAAAAACAGAGAAAATCTGAACATCACACTTTCAGATTTTGAACTTGAACAAATAATTTCTGGTATGCGTCTGAAGGCCCTGGCCTTCCTGGTCCCCCTGGAAAAAATATCCTGGATCGCGGGCAGTGAACGCGCATGCTTATTTTCCTGGTATCTGTTGATGCAGTTTATCCAGAATAACAGGGCAAAAATAAGCGCAGACTTGCTTCAAAAGAATAAACTGTATCTTAAAGAAGAGTATCTGGAAGGGAATGCCTTCCCGTCGGACTCATCGACACAGTTCAGACAAATACTCAGAGTTCTCGATATTCTTTCTGATAAGAATTTGCGGGATGAGTGGATAATCCAGACCAAAGACAGATGGATGCGGGCATTTAAATCAAAGAGTCCTTTCAGTTACCTCCTCCCGGAGAACGAACATGAATGCATATGGACATGGAATTATTTGAAGGGAAAAAATATTGCACTGGAAAAACTGGCCAGTTTTCCTGGTTCTGCTGATATTTACCACGCAATTCACCTTTCATTTGACATATGGGTTACCTGTCCACTCACCTCACCTGACGATATAAAAAATTTCAGAAACAGTTTCAATAAGGCCAAGGCGCAGCGCAAGTACAAAAAAATGCAGGAAGATAAAGTCAATGTACAGTTTTTTCTTGACGCAGAAACCAGGGCGCAGCTCAAAGAATTATCGAGGGTCAGAAGACTCAGTACCGGCGAAATGCTGCATGACCTGATTGTTGAAGAGTATAAAAGGTACCGACATTCCAGATAATTTCAGACATATATTATCTCCGTGAGTCCCCCGCCACCTTTCCGGTGTGCGGGGGTTTTGTCTTTTTTCACCGGGAATACATGTATGAATCCGTCTGATGCCATTGAGGCAATTGAAAAACCGCTCTCCTCCCTGCCTTACTCACTTTCCCGTCACATCCTGGAACATCTGCGCAAACTCACCAGTCACGAACCCGTGATTGGCATTATGGGTAAAAGCGGGGCCGGTAAATCCTCACTCTGTAATGCACTGTTTCAGGGGGAGGTCACTCCGGTCAGTGATGTTCACGCCGGCACCCGGGAAGTGCAGCGTTTCCGTCTGAGTGGCCATGGTCACAGCATGGTTATCACTGACCTGCCCGGGGTGGGCGAGAGCCGGGACAGAGATGCAGAGTATGAAGCCCTGTACCGTGACATTCTGCCTGAACTTGACCTGGTACTGTGGCTGATTAAAGCCGATGACCGTGCCCTGTCTGTGGATGAGTATTTCTGGCGACACATCCTGCACCGGGGACATCAGCAGGTGCTGTTTGTGGTGACGCAGGCCGACAAAACGGAGCCCTGCCATGAATGGGATATGGCCGGTATTCAGCCTTCTCCCGCACAGGCACAGAATATTCGCGAAAAAACGGAGGCGGTATTCCGTCTGTTCCGGCCCGTACATCCGGTTGTTGCCGTATCGGCCCGCACCGGCTGGGAACTGGATACGCTGGTCAGTGCGCTAATGACAGCACTTCCCGACCATGCCGCCAGTCCCCTGATGACCCGCCTGCAGGACGAGCTGCGCACGGAATCTGTCCGGGGTCAGGCCCGTGAACAGTTTACCGGTGCGGTGGACCGGATATTTGACACGGCGGAGAGCGTCTGTGTTGCCTCTGTTGCCCGTACGGTTCTGCGTGCCGTCCGTGACACGGTGGTCTCTGTTGCCCGCGCTGTATGGAACTGGATTTTCTTCTGAACAGTCTGCCAGGGAAATGCCTGATAACATTACGTTAACCAACTGAAAACATGACACAAACCCCTCATACTCCTCCTGTTTCTCTTGCGTGACCGCCTTGTCGTTAATAGAATAAAACTATCGATAAAACAGATATCGATCGTTGCTATCGATCGTTTATAGTGGTTAATGGTCTGCGAAAAGGCAGCTGAATCTCTTCATCATGCAGAACGGAATTGCACACAACGGACTGATACTTCTCTGGCGGATGAGAGAGGGGAAGCATTTATGTCCGGGAAAAACCACTTTATCTGACCATGCTGTTTTGTACCTGCCGGTATCCACTTTTGTGGGTACCGGCTTTTTTATTCACCCTCTGTAAGGAAAAGCTGATGAAACGACATCTGAACACCAGCTACAGGCTGGTATGGAATCACATTACGGGCACCCTGGTGGTGGCTTCCGAACTGGCCCGCTCACGGGGAAAACGCGCCGGTGTGGCGGTTGTGCTGTCTCTTGCTGCTGTCACATCAGTCCCGGCACTGGCTGCTGACACGATTGTACAGGCGGGAGAAACCGTGAACGGCGGAACACTGACAAATCATGACAACCAGATTGTTCTCGGTACGGCCAACGGAATGACCATCAGTAGCGGTCTGGAGTATGGGCCGGATAACGAGGCCAATACCGGCGGGCAATGGATACAAAATGGCGGTATCGCCAACAACACTACTGTCACCGGTGGTGGTCTTCAGAGAGTGAATGCCGGAGGAAGCGTTTCAGACACGGTTATCAGTGCCGGAGGCGGACAGAGCCTTCAGGGGCAGGCAGTGAATACCACTCTGAACGGCGGTGAGCAGTGGGTACATGAAGGCGGGATTGCAACGGGTACCGTCATTAATGAGAAGGGCTGGCAGACCGTCAAATCCGGCGCAATGGCAACCGACACGGTTGTGAATACCGGCGCGGAAGGGGGACCAGATGCAGAAAATGGTGATACCGGGCAGTTTGTTCGCGGAAATGCCGTACGTACCACTATCAATGAAAATGGTCGTCAGATTGTGGCTGCTGAAGGAACAGCAAATACCACTGTGGTTTATGCCGGCGGCGACCAGACGGTACACGGGCATGCGCTGGATACCACACTGAATGGCGGTTACCAGTATGTGCACAACGGCGGTACGGCGTCTGGCACTGTTGTAAACAGTGACGGCTGGCAGATTATCAAGGAAGGTGGTCTGGCGGATTTCACCACCGTTAACCAGAAAGGCAAACTGCAGGTGAACGCCGGTGGTACCGCCACACATGTCACCCTGAAACAGGGTGGAGCACTGGTTACCAGTACTGCGGCAACGGTTCTTGGCAGCAACCGTCTGGGCAATTTCACGGTGGAAAACGGTAAGGCTGACGGAGTTGTTCTGGAGTCCGGCGGTCGCCTGGATGTACTGGAAGGCCATTCAGCGCAGAAAACACGGGTGGATGACGGCGGAACCCTGGCAGTGTCTGCCGGTGGTAAGGCAACAGGTGTCACCATGACATCCGGTGGTGCCCTGATTGCAGACAGTGGTGCCACTGTTGAGGGGACCAATGCCAGCGGTAAGTTCAGTATTGATGGCACATCCGGTCAGGCCAGCGGACTGCTGCTGGAAAATGGCGGCAGCTTTACGGTTAATGCCGGAGGACTGGCCAGCAACACCACTGTCGGACATCGTGGAACACTGACGCTGGCTGCCGGGGGAAGTCTGAGTGGCAGAACACAGCTCAGTAAAGGTGCCAGCATGGTACTGAATGGCGATGTGGTCAGTACCGGCGATATTGTTAACGCAGGGGAGATTCGCTTTGATAATCAGACGACACCGGATGCCGCGCTGAGCCGTGCTGTTGCAAAAGGCGACTCCCCGGTAACGTTCCATAAACTGACCACCAGTAACCTCACCGGTCAGGGTGGCACCATCAATATGCGTGTTCGCCTTGATGGCAGCAATACCTCTGACCAGCTGGTGATTAATGGTGGTCAGGCAACCGGCAAAACCTGGCTTGCGTTTACAAATGTCGGAAACAGTAACCTCGGGGTGGCAACCTCCGGACAGGGTATCCGGGTTGTGGATGCACAGAATGGCGCCACCACAGAAGAAGGTGCGTTTGCCCTGAGTCGCCCGCTTCAGGCCGGCGCCTTTAACTACACCCTGAACCGTGACAGCGATGAAGACTGGTACCTGCGCAGTGAAAATGCTTATCGTGCTGAAGTCCCCCTGTATACATCCATGCTGACACAGGCAATGGACTATGACCGGATTCTGGCAGGCTCCCGCAGCCATCAGACCGGTGTAAACGGTGAAAATAACAGCGTCCGTCTCAGCATTCAGGGCGGTCATCTCGGTCACGATAACAACGGCGGTATTGCCCGTGGAGCCACGCCGGAAAGCAGCGGCAGCTATGGCTTCGTCCGTCTGGAGGGTGACCTGCTGAGAACAGAGGTTGCCGGTATGTCTCTGACGACAGGGGTGTATGGTGCCGCAGGCCATTCTTCCGTTGATGTTAAGGATGATGACGGTTCCCGCGCCGGCACGGTCCGGGATGATGCCGGCAGCCTGGGCGGATACCTGAATCTGACACACACGTCCTCCGGCCTGTGGGCTGACATTGTGGCACAGGGAACCCGCCACAGCATGAAAGCGTCATCGGACAATAACGACTTCCGTGCCCGGGGCTGGGGCTGGCTGGGCTCACTGGAAACCGGTCTGCCCTTCAGTATCACTGACAACCTGATGCTGGAGCCACAACTGCACTATACCTGGCAGGGACTTACCCTGGATGACGGCCAGGATAACGCCGGTTATGTGAAGTTCGGGCATGGCAGTGCACAACATGTGCGTGCCGGTTTCCGTCTGGGCAGCCACAACGATATGAGCTTTGGTGAAGGCACCTCATCCCGTGACACTCTGCGCGACAGTACAAAACACCGTGTGAGTGAACTGCCGGTGAACTGGTGGGTACAGCCTTCTGTTATCCGCACTTTCAGCTCCCGGGGTGACATGAGCATGGGGACAGCCGCCGCCGGCAGTAACATGACGTTCTCACCGTCCCGGAATGGCACGTCACTGGACCTGCAGGCCGGACTGGAAGCCCGTGTCCGGGAAAATATCACCCTGGGCGTTCAGGCCGGTTATGCCCACAGCGTCAGCGGCAGCAGCGCTGAAGGTTATAACGGTCAGGCCACGCTGAATGTGACTTTTTGATAATCAGGTCACTCTCCTTCAGGCCCCGGTCATCATGACCGGGGCTTTTTACTTTCAGGGAGCAACAGATATGCCGGGTTGTACATCACGTTTATTGCCCGAAGGCCCTTTCTCACGCGAACAGGCTGTTGCCGTCAAAACAGCTTACCGCAATGTGTTTACTGAAGATGACCAGGGAACATATTCCCGGCTGGTTATCCGTAATGCTGAAGGTCAGTTGCGCTGGTGATGCCGGAACACAGCTTAATACTCAGCTCGCCAGTTAAGGGCTTCTCAGACAATAAACGTCATTCATTTCATCTGTCAGGCCGCGTCTTCTCCGGGAGACGCAGCTTTTTCATTTATTACACCAGTAAATCGTAACCACCGATAAGGAGCAAATTATGCGACTAGCCAGTCGTTTTGGTTATGCGAACCAGATACGCCGTGACCGTCCGCTGACACACGAAGAACTGATGCACTATGTTCCCAGTATTTTCGGTGAAGACCGGCATACTTCCCGCAGTAAACGATATGCGTACATTCCCACCATCACCGTACTGGAAAGCCTGCAGCAGGAAGGTTTTCAGCCATTCTTCGCCTGCCAGACCCGCGTGCGCGACCCGGGCCGCCGGGGATACACAAAACACATGCTGCGTCTGCGGCGGGCCGGAGAGATAAACGGAGAACATGTCCCTGAAATTATTCTGCTCAACTCTCATGACGGTACCTCCAGCTACCAGATGCTGCCGGGTTACTTCAGATTCGTCTGCCAGAATGGCTGCGTCTGCGGTCAGTCTCTGGGGGAAGTGCGTGTTCCACACCGGGGAAATGTGGTGGAGAAAGTTATCGAAGGGGCTTACGAAGTGGTGGGGGTTTTTGACCGGATTGAGGAAAAGCGTGATGCCATGCAGTCGCTGGTCCTGCCGCCACCGGCACGCCAGGCGCTGGCACAGGCGGCACTGACTTACCGTTATGGTGACGAACATCAGCCAGTCACCACCGCTGACATTCTGACACCACGACGCAGGGAGGATTACGGTAAAGACCTGTGGAGCGCATATCAGACCATCCAGGAGAATATGCTGAAAGGCGGGATTTCCGGCCGCAGTGCAAAAGGAAAACGTATCCACACCCGTGCCATTCACAACATCGACACCGATATTAAGCTCAACCGCGCATTGTGGGTAATGGCAGAAACGCTGCTGGAGAGCCTGCGCTGATGCAGCATGTCCCTGAAGGCGTGATTCAGGCACCAGAATCACCCGACGCCCCGGAGGCGCTGCCGGGGTGTCGTTCCATTTCTGATGATGACCTGTGCGCCTGGTGTACCCGTCTGCTTTACCGTCCCGGAGAAATCAGTCTGTGCAGACTGAGTATACAGGCAATGGCATCTGGCCATCCGTCTGTGACCGGAACGGTTACGCGTACGGCTGTCCGGAATTTCAGCCGAATATCATTCATCCCTGATATTACCGGGTCATCACGGTCAGTGATGAACGTGATGTTGCCAGCTCCCGACCTTTACTCCCTCTCATTTATTCACATTACAAGGATTTCATACATGAAAACATTGTCTCAGAACACCACCGCTTCGGCCTGTGCACCGGAGACTGGCCTGCAACAACTGGTTGCCACTCCCGTCCCTGATGAACAGCGCATCAGCTTCTGGCCGCAGCATTTTGGCCTCATTCCACAGTGGGTCACCCTGGAACCCCGTGTCTTCGGCTGGATGGACCGTCTGTGTGAAGACTACTGCGGTGGTATCTGGAATCTGTACACCCTGAACAACGGCGGGGCATTTATGGCACCCGAACCGGATGACGATGATGACGAAACATGGGTACTGTTCAATGCCATGAACGGTAACCGCGCTGAAATGAGCCCGGAAGCCGCCGGCATTGCTGCCTGTCTGATGACGTACAGTCATCATGCCTGTCGTACGGAGTGTTATGCCATGACGGTCCATTATTACCGGCTGCGGGATTACGCCCTGCAGCATCCGGAATGCAGCGCCATTATGCGCATCATCGACTGAATGGAGGCAGGGACAATGCAGCAGCTTTCCTTTCTGCCCGGAAACATGACGCCCGGCGAGCGCAGTCTCATTCTGCGGGCCCTGCAAACCCTGGACCGCCATCTTCATGAACCCGGCGTGGCCTTCACCTCCACCCGTGCGGCACGGGAATGGCTGATTCTGAACATGGCGGGACTGGAGCGGGAAGAGTTCCGGGTGCTGTATCTGAACAACCAGAATCAGCTGATTGCCGGTGAAACCCTCTTCACCGGCACCATCAACCGTACGGAAGTTCATCCCCGGGAAGTGATTAAACGCGCCCTGTACCACAATGCCGCTGCCGTGGTGCTGGCGCACAATCACCCGTCCGGTGAAGTCACACCCAGTAAGGCAGACCGGCTTATCACCGAACGTCTGGTACAGGCACTGGGCCTGGTGGATATCCGGGTGCCGGACCATCTGATAGTCGGTGGCAACCAGGTTTTCTCCTTTGCCGAACATGGTCTGCTTTAACCCGTCACAACCACATCACACCTGTTTTCACTTTTATCTTCTGTCTTCAGAGGTATCACATCATGAGAATCATCACCCGTGGTGAAGCCATGCGTATTCACCAACAGCATCCTGCATCCCGTCTTTTTCCGTTCTGTACCGGTAAGTATCGCTGGCACGGCAGTGCTGAAGCGTATACTGGTCGTGAAGTGCAGGATATTCCCGGCGTTCTTGCCGTGTTTGCAGAACGCCGTAAGGACAGTTTTGGCCCGTATGTCCGGCTGATGAGTGTCACCCTGAACTGATGTTCCGTCACCCGGGAAACGAGTACGACCAGATGACCTCAGACGCCGCTGTGGATGAGGCCATTCTCATCAATGCATACATCTTCACCGAAACCGGTCAGCGCGCCGGCTGACCTGTCATCGTTAAACCATTCTTAACCACTTTTCAGAGAGGATTTTATCGTGTCAGACAAACTCTCCGGGATAACTCATCCCGATGACAATCACGACCGCCCCTGGTGGGGGCTTCCCTGCACAGTGAGGCCCTGTTTTGGCGCTCGTCTGGTGCAAGAGGGTAACCGCCTGTATTACCTTGCCGACCGCGCCGGTATCAGAGGCCGCTTCAGCGACGCAGATGCATACCATCTGGACCAGGCCTTTCCGCTGCTGATGAAACAACTGGAACTCATGCTCACCAGCGGTGAACTGAATCCCCGATATCAGCATACCGTCACGCTGTATGCAAAAGGGCTGACCTGCGAAGCCGACACCCTCGGCTCCTGTGGTTACGTTTATCTGGCTGTTTATCCGACACCAGCACCCGCAACCACCTCATAACCCCGAAGCTCTCACCTTTAGCACTACCAGTTACAGAGAACTTAAGATGAAAACATTATCCGACACACATGTACGGGAGGTATCTCGCTGCCCGTCTCCCGTCACCATCTGGCAGACACTGCTCATCCGACTGCTGGACCAGCATTATGGCCTCACACTGAATGACACACCGTTTGTCGATGAACGTGTGATTGAGCAGCATATTGAGGCAGGCATTTCACTGTGTGATGCAGTTAATTTTCTCGTGGAAAAATACGCGCTGGTGCGTACCGACCAGCCGGGATTCAGCACCTGTCCCCGCTCTCAGTTAATAAACAGTATTGATATCCTCCGGGCTCGCCGGGCGACCGGCCTGATGACCCGCGACAATTACAGAACGGTAAATAACATTACCCTGGGTAAGTATCCGGAGGCGAAATGATGAAACTGGCCCTGACACTGGAAGCCGACAGCGTTAACGTACAGGCACTGAACATAGGGCGCATTGTCGTTGACGTCGATGGTATTGAGCTCGCTGAACTGATTAACATGGTCTGCGATAACGGCTACTCCCTTCGTGTTGTTGATGAATCTGACCAGACCTCAGCAGAATGCACGCCACCATTTGCTACCCTTACCGGCATACGCTGCAGTACCGCACATATCACGGAAACGGACAACGCCTGGTTGTACTCGCTGTCACACCAGACCAGTGACTTCGGTGAATCAGAATGGATTCATTTTACAGGTAGCGGATATCTGTTACGTACCGATGCGTGGTCATACCCGGTTCTGCGGCTTAAACGCCTGGGGCTGTCAAAAACGTTCCGTCGTCTGGTCGTCACACTCATCCGGCGTTATGGCGTCAGTCTCATTCATCTGGATGCCAGCGCTGAATGCCTGCCGGGTTTACCCACTTTCGACTGGTAACCAGGAACAACATGAAATCATTAACCACGGAAACAGCGCTGGATATTCTGATTGCGTGGCTGCAGGACAATATCGACTGCGGATCGGGAATTATCTTTGACAACGATGAGGATAAAACGGATTCAGCAGCACTGTTGCCCTGTATCGAACAGGCCCGGGAGGATGTCCGTACCCTGCGTCATCTGCAGCTTCTGCACCAGAACCGGTGAAGCTCACTCACCAGACTTCATTCCTCTGACGCCAGCCTGCACAGGGCTGGCGTTTTCATTTATCTGCAAAAAGGAATATCGATTATGTCAGATATCACAATCTCCCGTCCGGAAGTGGTCAACGGGCATACGGACGTTATCTGCTCAACCAGCATTCGCCACATTCTGGCTGTACGAAAGAGTACACTGTTGCAAATCGACACACTTATCCGACAACTGGCTGAAATCTCGGTGCTGACGGAAAGCATCGGAGGTAAAACTGCCCCGGACTGGGCCATGAAACAGGATTTTCGCTGCGGCTGCTGGCTGATGGAGAAACCCGAAACAGCAATGAAAGCCATTACCCGGAATCTTGATCGCGAAATCTGGCGTGACCTGATGCAACGTTCCGGGATGCTGTCATTAATGGATACGCAGGCCCGTGATACATGGTACCGGTCACTGGAGTACGATAATTTTCCGGAAATCAGCGAAGCGAACATTCTGAGCACATTTGAACAACTGCACCAGAATAAGGATGAGGTGTTTGAGCGAGGGGTGATCAACGTCTTCAGAGGGCTGAACTGGAATTACAAAACCAATTGCCCCTGTAAATTTGGCAGTAAAATTATCGTCAACAATCTGGTGAGATGGGACCGGTGGGGATAATGATATGGTCACCCCCACCTTAACAGCAGTACGCTGTTAAGGTAAATCCCTTTAACGGAGAGACCATCATGCAGAACATCACACTTATTGGTATCGATCTCGGAAAGCACTCCTTCCACATTCATTGTCAAGACAAGTCTGGTAAGGCTCTTCTGCGTAAAAAATTTACCCGTACTAAACTGATGCAGTTTCTGGCGACATGTCCGCCCTCAGTTGTTGTAATGGAAGCCTGTGCGGGTGCACACTTTATGGCTCGCTGTATCTCTGATTTTGGGCATGAAACTAAGCTGATTTCTCCACAGTTCGTTCGCCCGTTTGTCAAAAGTAATAAGAATGATTTTGTTGATGCAGAAGCCATATGCGAAGCGGCTTCACGACCATCAATGCGTTTTGTCCAGCCAAGAACTGAGACCCAGCAGGCCATGAGGGCGTTACACCGGGTCAGAGAATCGCTCATCAGAGATAAGGTGAAAACAACCAACCAGATCCACGGTTTCTTGCTGGAATTTGGAATCAGCCTGCCGATAGGTGATGCTGTAATAAAACGGTTGTCTCTCGTGTTGGCTGAACACGAAATCCCCGAATATCTGAGCCGCCTTTTGGTGAGGTTGCATACCCACTACTTTTACCTTGTTGAGCAAATAGCAGAGCTGGAATCAGAATTAAGTCAGTCAATCAACGCTGATGATACCGCTCAGCGCATTATGACAATTCCTGGTGTTGGTCCGATTACTGCCAGCTTACTATCGTCGCAACTTGGTGACGGGAAACAGTTCTCATGCAGCAGGGATTTTGCAGCTTCCACAGGACTTGTTCCCCGGCAGTATAGCACTGGAGGAAAATCGACTCTGTTGGGTATCAGTAAGCGAGGTGATAAAAATTTACGCCGGTTACTGGTTCAGTGTGCCCGCTCATTCATAATGCGACTTGAACGCAAGCATGGAAAACTTGCTGAGTGGGTTCGGGAGCAACTCAACAAGAAGCATTCGAATGTGGTTACCTGCGCTCTGGCAAATAAACTGGCTCGAATTGCCTGGGCAATCACTACTCAGAAAAAAGAATATCAGGCCTGATATAGATGCTGATATAACTCAATTAGTTTATTTTAAACAATAAGATACAAGTTACCTTTCTGGTTTTGCGAAGACTGATTATTGATGACATGAACGGCAAATCGACCTGATTAAAAACCTAACAGATGAAATGGCTCACTGAAGCCGAGGGGATTTTTAGGATTATCAGGTGCGGAACTCATCGGGGCGCGGGCATCCTTGCCCACAGAGACGCCGGATAGATTTAAGCAAGCCAACCATTAATCAAAAATCAGTGTTGCAAAAACGGGGGTGACCATAGATTTCATCTTATCACCGGACAACAGGCTGACCGACTCGCCGATCTGGAAAGAATGTTGCACCTGTTCAGCGGTAAACCAATCCCCGACAACCGGGGAAACATCACCCTTCGTCTGGATGATCACATTCAGTCTGTTCAGGGTAAAGAGAGCTATGAAGATGAGATGTTCAGCATCAGATACTTTAAGAAGGGCTCCGCGCATATCACGTTCAGAAAACCAGAACTGGTTGACAGACTGAATGATATTATCGCAAAACACTATCCTGATATGCTGGCAGTATAGCTTTGCCAGTATGCTCAAAGATCGGAAATTGTCCGATAAGATATGATCGCGGGGCATATAAACCGGTTTCAGATGGCATACCCGATGGCATACTGTCTGGAAGGAAAAATAAAAAAGCGCATGTTAAACAATAACATGCACTTATAATCTGGCGGTGAGGGGGGATTCGAACCCCCGATACGTTGCCGTATACACACTTTCCAGGCGTGCTCCTTCAACCGCTCGGACACCTCACCAAATTGTTGTTCCTGTCTTGCTGGAACGGGCGCTAATTTAGGGAAATCATGACCTGAGGTCAACAAACTTTTTGAAAAAATCGCGCGTTTATTCAAACTTCAATCAATGTGTGGTTTTAATAAGCGAAATCTGCTTTTTTTGCCACCGACCACGGATTTGTTATGCTGGTGGCCTTTGTAGATCATAACGATAAGTGCGAATAAATTTCGCACAACGCTTTTCGGGAGTCAGTATGGATATCATCTTTTATCACCCAACGTTCGATACCCAATGGTGGATTGAGGCACTGCGCAAAGCTATTCCTCAGGCAAGAGTCAGAGCATGGAAAAGCGGAGATAATGACTCTGCTGATTATGCTTTAGTCTGGCATCCTCCTGTTGAAATGCTGGCAGGGCGCGATCTTAAAGCGGTGTTCGCACTCGGGGCCGGTGTTGATTCTATTTTGAGCAAGCTACAGGCACACCCTGAAATGCTGAACCCTTCTGTTCCACTTTTTCGCCTGGAAGATACTGGTATGGGCGAGCAAATGCAGGAATATGCTGTCAGTCAGGTGCTGCATTGGTTTCGACGTTTTGACGATTATCGCATCCAGCAAAATAGTTCGCATTGGCAACCGCTGCCTGAATATCATTGGGAAGATTTTACCATCGGCATTTTGGGCGCAGGCGTACTGGGCAGTAAAGTTGCTCAGAGTCTGCAAACCTGGCGCTTTCCGCTGCGTTGCTGGAGTCGAACCCGTAAATCGTGGCCTGGCGTGCAAAGCTTTGCCGGACGGGAAGAACTGTCTGCATTTCTGAGCCAATGTCGGGTATTGATTAATTTGTTACCGAATACCCCTGAAACCGTCGGCATTATTAATCAACAATTACTCGAAAAATTACCGGATGGCGCGTATCTCCTCAACCTGGCGCGTGGTGTTCATGTTGTGGAAGATGACCTGCTCGCGGCGCTGGATAGCGGCAAAGTTAAAGGCGCAATGTTGGATGTTTTTAATCGTGAACCCTTACCGCCTGAAAGTCCGCTCTGGCAACATCCACGCGTGACGATAACACCACATGTCGCCGCGATTACCCGTCCCGCTGAAGCTGTGGAGTACATTTCTCGCACCATTGCCCAGCTCGAAAAAGGGGAGAGGGTCTGCGGGCAAGTCGACCGCGCACGCGGCTACTAATAAAGCATCAGGATTCCTGCTATCCTTGGCGGGAATTGAATACAGGAGAGAGTTATGTATCCCGTCGACCTTCATATGCATACCGTTGCCAGCACACATGCATATAGCACATTGAGTGATTACATTGCCCAGGCCAAACAAAAGGGCATTAAACTTTTTGCGATCACCGATCATGGCCCGGATATGGAAGATGCTCCGCATCACTGGCACTTCATTAACATGCGTATCTGGCCGCGAGTGGTTGATGGGGTAGGGATCCTGCGCGGCATCGAAGCTAACATTAAAAATGTTGATGGTGAAATTGATTGCAGCGGTAAAATGTTTGACTCGCTGGATCTGATTATTGCCGGTTTTCATGAGCCGGTTTTTGCACCACATGACAAAGCGACCAATACACAAGCGATGATCGCCACTATCGCCAGCGGCAATGTGCATATAATAAGCCATCCCGGAAATCCCAAATATGAAATAGATGTGAAAGCCGTTGCTGAAGCAGCCGCGAAACATCAGGTGGCGCTGGAAATCAATAATTCTTCATTTTTACACTCACGTAAGGGCAGTGAAGACAACTGTCGTGCGGTAGCCGCAGCGGTACGTGATGCTGGAGGTTGGGTGGCATTAGGCTCGGATTCTCACACCGCGTTTACCATGGGGGAATTTGAAGAGTGTCTTAAAATCCTCGACGCGGTAGATTTTCCGCCAGAGCGCATTTTGAATGTTTCTCCGCGCCGCTTACTGAACTTCCTTGAATCTCGCGGTATGGCACCGATTGCGGAATTTGCAGACCTTTAATTACTAGTAATGGAAATATATTAATGAACGAGTTTTCTATCCTCTGTCGTGTGCTGGGTTCGCTCTATTACCGCCAACCGCAAGATCCTTTACTGGTGCCGCTGTTTACCCTGATTCGTGAGGGGAAACTGGCTGCGAACTGGCCACTGGAGCAGGATGAGTTACTGACGCGTTTACAGAAAAGCTGTGATATGGCGCAAGTCTCTGCCGATTACAATGCGTTGTTTATCGGCGATGAATGTGCCGTGCCGCCATATCGTAGCGCATGGGTTGAGGACGCAACGGAAGCGGAAGTGCGCGCTTTTCTTTCCGAACGAGGGATGCCACTGGCGGATACGCCAGCCGATCACATCGGCACATTGCTGCTTGCGGCTTCCTGGATGGAAGATCAGTCAACGGAAGATGAGAGCGAAGCACTGGAAACACTGTTCAGTGAGTATCTGTTACCCTGGTGTGGTGCGTTCCTCGGCAAAGTGGAGGCCCATGCAACCACGCCTTTCTGGCGCACCATGGCACCGCTAACCCGTGATGCCATTAGTGCAATGTGGGACGAGCTGGAAGAAGATTCTGAAGAGTAAATGTGATCATCGTCACTCATAACTGCAACAGATAATTTGTTGTTGCATAAAATGTGTGCTCGATCTCATTCATGGCCGCGTTTTCTGCTATCATGCGCGGCATGAACATACTTCTCTCTATTGCAATCACAACAGGCATTCTCTCCGGTATCTGGGGATGGGTGGCTGTTTCCCTGGGCTTACTAAGCTGGGCGGGCTTCCTGGGCTGTACGGCCTACTTTGCCTGCCCGCAAGGTGGGCTGAAAGGGCTGGCGATCTCCGCTGCAACCCTGCTTAGTGGCGTGGTGTGGGCGATGGTCATTATTTACGGTAGTGCACTGGCACCACATCTGGAAATTCTCGGTTATGTCATAACCGGTATTGTGGCGTTTCTGATGTGTATTCAGGCCAAACAGCTGCTGCTTTCATTTGTTCCGGGGACGTTTATAGGCGCATGCGCGACGTTTGCCGGGCAGGGTGACTGGAAACTGGTGTTACCTTCGCTGGCGCTTGGGCTGGTATTTGGTTACGCAATGAAAAACAGCGGCCTGTGGCTGGCGGCGCGTAGTGCAAAGACGGCTCACCGTGAGCAGGAAATCAAAAATAAAGCGTGAGGGGCACTCACGCTTTCGCTTAAACAGTAAAATGCCGGATGATAATTCCGGCTTTTTTATCTGTCAGGATTCCGGTGGAACCGACATATGGCGGTATTTCACCAGAATGTCATTCTGCCGTTCTGCTTTATTTTGCAAATCCCACAGACCACGGTCGATACCATCATTAATCAGGAAAATGACCCCTGTTTCGATAGCCGACATCAGACACAGCATAACGGGTTCGTTTGAGGTGTAACCCACTTCCCCTTCCAGCAAGCGCTGGTAGTCAATAAAGCGGAAAACCCCGGCCTGAACTTCATAGGAAAGTATCGTCTTACTGGTGTTCACCGAGGAGAGGATCTCACCGGTACTCACATTGACGACACGCAGGTTCACGGCAATCTGATCGAGCTGGTATTGCGTGTCTGCACCGATCCCAAAATATCTTGCCCCAACACCGCCCGATTTAACGTTGCTTTCATAACCGATAATCGAACCTTCAACCATAATATTTGCCGCCGTTAAAGATTGCAGCGGGATTCGGTTATTAATGGCAACCGTGCCGTTTTCTTGTGCCGCACGAATAATCTTGCGCTCGTTAAGCAGGTTTTGTAAGCCCTAGCGCTCCAGCGGTATAAACCAGCGAGAATCTTTCAATGCCGTGACCAGCATTGCCGTGGCGCTTTGCGGAACAGCAGTGGAGAAGTTACTTGCCGGGTAGGGTTTAAATTGCCCGGTTTCGTCCTGAATGTTGTATACCGAAACAGGTAATGACTCCAACTTACTGATAGTGTTTTATGTTCAGATAATGCCCGATGACCTTGTCATGCAGCTCCACCGATTTTGAGAACGACAGTGACTTCCGTCCCAGCCTTGCCAGATGTTGTCTCAGATTCAGATTATGTCGCTCAATGCGCTGAGTGTAACGCTTGCTGATAACGTGCAGCTTTCCCTTCAGGCGTGATTCATACAGCGGCCAGCCATCCGTCATCCATACCACGACCTCAAAGGCCGACAGCAGGCTCAGAAGACGCTCCAGTGT